>JADZET010000354.1 GCA_020850375.1 Phycisphaeraceae bacterium
CTCACGGCCACGCCAGGTACTGCGGCACGGGGCTCTGGGCGCGTGTCGCGGCACGGGTGAAGGCCTCGGTCAGGAAGTCGGCGTTATCGGCCCGCTGCACGCTCAGGAGCGACCAGAGGTCAAAAGGCTGGCGCGGGTGCAGCGTGGTGACCTTGGGCGTCACGTCGGCGGGGATCTTGGCCAGCTCCTTGGCTGCGCCCAGGGCGTCCTCGAGGAAGCCCTCCTGGTCGACGAGGTGGCGCTCGATGGCCTGCGGAACGGTCAGGGGCGCTCCGTCGGCCGCGGCGCGGGCTTGTTCGGGGGTCATGGATCGGCCCTGCGCCACGACGCCGACGAAGCGGTCGTACATCGTGTCGAGGATCTTCTGCATGATCTGTTTGTCCTTCTCCGTCCAGGCGCGGAACATGCTCCCGGTGTCCTTGAGCTCCGAGCCCTGGGCGATGAGGACCTGAGGCGTCACGCCGATCTTCTGCAGGAGGCCCTCGACGGAGAAAGCGGTCATGATCACGCCGACCGAGCCGGTGATGCAGGTCGGCTCGGCGATGATCTTGTCGGACAACGCGCTGACGTAGTACCCGCCGGAGGCCGCCTGCCCGGCGTAGCTGGCGACGAAGGGGATTTTCTCCTCCTCCTTGAACTGGCCCAGCTCGTGCCAGATGCGGTCGGCTGCGCTGACGGTCCCGCCGGGCGAGTCGACGCGCAGGACCACGGCGGCGGGCTTGCTCGCGCGCAGGTGGGCCAGGGCGTCCTGGATAAACTCGGCCTTGGCGTCGTCGATGATGCCCTCGATGGGCAGGATGACGATCCGCCGGGTGGCGTCGCCGGAGGCGTAGGTCGTCTCACGGACGCCCCCGCCGGCCATCTCGCTCGATCCGGCCAGGAGGATCAAGTTCAGCACGATCGACAGGACCAGGATCATCACCAGCATCCGGCGCGCCAATCGGCCGAGGAAGCTCCACCGCGGCGGGGGCGGCGGCGCCATCATCACCGGGGGATAGCCCATCGGCGGGGGCGGCGGCGGGAAGGACGAGGGCTCGAGCGGCGGCCGTCCCTCGCCACGAGCGGCTGAGGCGGAGGGTGCACCGCGCGGAGTGGACTCGTCGGGCCTGGGCTGCTTAGGCTCTGGGGAATCTTCGGTCATGGTTGTCGCGTCCTGCCTGGCGGCCGAAAGGGGTGTGATTGGATCACCCAAGGGTAATTCATCCCCGCGGACCGGGCCAGAGGCCAAGGGAGCGTCACCGATAAAATCGTGTAGGCTTGGCGGGGTCGCGCCGGCCAGGGCGGCGCTAGCTGAGGGCCTGCATGTACGCTTGGGTGATCCTTCTGATTCTGGGCCTGTTGCTGCACGACCCGCCGGTCGACCTGGCGGGGCCCGATCTCGGCGGATCGACGGCGGTGCTCTTCGCGGGTCATCCGATCGGCTGGCTGCTGGGGCTGAGCGCGGGGCTGAAACTGCTGCTGGCCGCGAGCTACGGCCTGGTCCTCTGGCGGACGGGCCGGCAGCTCGACCGGGGCAGGATCGAGCCCTGGCTGCCACGCTCGCGCCGCCTGGGCGTGCTGTTCCGTGCCGCGGCGGTGGCGATCTACGGCCTGGACCTCTCGTGCGGCTGGATCGAGGCGGTGCGCGGGCTGGTGGGCGATATCGTGCTGATCGACGAGCTGCTGGTGCTCACGCCGACGCTGGCGCTATGGGCCTGGAGCTGGTGGTGCGACGCGGGGATCGACCGCCGGCTGCGGCAGGCCGTCTGGATGCGGCAGATCGACCAGGGCCACACCCCCCCTGCCGTGCCGAGTCGCGGGCGATATCTCCTCCGGCAGCTCCGCCACCAGGTCGGGCCCGTGCTGGTCCCGGCGATGACGCTGCTGGGCTGGTGGGAGGCGCTGCCCTACTGCGGGCTGTCCAGCACGCCGTGGCTGCTCGCGGGCGGTGAAGAGCTGACCAGCCCGCGCGAGCTGGGCTTCTACGCGGGCGTGCTGGGGCTGATGCTGCTGTCGCCGTGGATGCTGCGGCTGGTCTGGTCGACGACGGCTCTTCCGGGGGGCACACTGCGGGAGTCGGTCGTCGCGCTGGCTGAGCGATCCGGGGTGAAGCTCAACGGCCTGCTGCTGTGGAAAACTGACGGGGCGATGGCCAACGCGGCGGTCACCGGGTTCATCCGCCCGCTGCGCTACCTGCTGCTCTCGGACGCGCTCCTGGAGAACATGGACCTGCCCCTGGTCCAGGCGGTGACGGCTCACGAGCTGGCCCACGTCCGCCGACGACATCTGTTCTGGCTTGCCATGCTGGCCCTGGCGCTGGGCGTGGCCCTGAGCACCGCCTTCGACGCGGCGACGCCGCTGCTCGAGGCCGAGGGCGCATCGGACTGGCTCAGGGCTGGCGCCACGCTGACCGTCGGCGGGTCGGGCGTGCTCGTCTGGGCCGCCGTTTTCGGCTGGATTTCAAGGCGGTTCGAGCGTCAGGCCGACACCTTCGCGGCCGTGCAGCTCACCCGGCTCCGCGACGACCAGGCCAC
>JADZET010000355.1 GCA_020850375.1 Phycisphaeraceae bacterium
GATGCGTGAGGCGTTCGCGAAGCGCGGGGCGCACATGCACAAGCGGTTGTCGAAGATGGCGGGGGTCAAGTGCCCGCGGCCGACGGGTGCGTTCTACGTGTTCCCGGACATCTCGGGGGCGGCATTTGGCAAAAAGGACCAGTCTGGTAAAAATATTACCACCGCGGCGGGCTTCGCCGAGTCATTGCTCGAGCACGCGAAGGTGGCGGTGGTTCCCGGGGAGGACTTTGGGGCGGGCAACCACGTGCGTCTGAGTTTTGCGACGAGCATGGAGCAGATCGACTTGGGGCTGGACCGGATCCGGGACTACCTCAAGAGTCTGCGGGAGTGAGAGATTGACCATCCGCGCGGACCGGGGGCCGTTGATTCCGCGCACCAGCTAAGAAAGTTTCCGTCGGGGTATCTTGTCCATGAACACGGGGCAGTTCGAGGGGAGTGCACGGGGGGATATTGTCGCCACACTGGCTCGGGGGGTCGAGCCATCGAGTCAGCCGGAGTCGGATGATCCGGTGCTGGGCGCGGCGGCGTCGCCGGACCTGGCGGCGGACCCGGCGGAGAGCTGGGCGCTGCCGCGGATTTCGCGGGCGGCGCGGTGGGGGCTTGAGCCTAGCCGGACGGAGCGCGAGCAGGTCAGCGGGGAGGCGGAGATCCTGCACGTGCTGCGGGGGCGGGTGATCGTCAGCGGGGAGGACTACCAGATCGTCGGTCGGGCGGGGGACACGATCTTCGCGCCGGCGGGCGAGCCGCACCGGACGATCTTCGCTTCGCGGTCGAGCTTTGATCTTTTCGTGTTCCAGTTCCAGTGGGAGAGCCAGGGGCAGCTGCTCGGGCGGTACACGCCGGCGCAGCTGGCGCGGCTGTCGGGGCCGGCGCGGGCGGCGGTGGCGGATGATTGTCAGAAGGTTTACGAGGACTTCTCGGTGGGGCTGCCGTACCACCGATCGCTGGCGCGGCTGCGGCTGATGCAGATCATTTATCAGATGGCGCGTGAGGCGGCGATGGCGGAGGCGGGGGCGACGGCGGCGCCGGCGAGGGCGAATCCCTGCCGGGGTCACAGCCTGATGACGCGGGCCAAGCAGTTGATCCACGAGCGGTTCGACCAGGCGCTGTCGCTGGAGGACCTGGCCAAGAGCCTGGAGGTCAGCCCGTTCTACCTGTCGCGGGTGTTCCGGCGGGAGTCGGGGTTCCGGCTGTCGGACTACCTGGCGTCGGTGCGGATGGAGCGGGCGCGGAAGCTGCTGGGGGAGGGATCCAAGACGGTGCAGGAGATCGCCAAGTCGGTGGGTTTTGCGGACAGCCACTACTTCGCGAAGGTCTTCAAGGCGCACTTCAACTGCTCGCCGCGGGACTACCGGGCGCGGATGGGCGAGCGGGCGTGAGGATGAGGTGATGAGACTGACCTGATCCCCCCGGCTGATGCGGGGGGTTTTTGTTGATGGGTATCATGGTGGGGGGCATTTCACGAGCACGGGAGCTGGGCGTGGCGATGGAGCTGCCGGAGATTCACAGCCTGGGGCGGTCGGTGTTCGATCCGATCTGGGCGGAGCGGGAGCACGTCGACAACCGGGCGGAGCTGCTGCACGTGCTGCGCGGGCGGGTGACGGTGACGACGCCGACGTACCGGATTTCCGGCGGGCCGGGGGAGACGATCTACACGCCGGCGGGGATGCCGCACCGGGATGTGTTCCCGGCGGGGTCGGTGTTCGAGGTGTATCTGGTGCAGTTCTCGTGGGCGGGGGAGAGGGAAGTTCTGGGGCGGTTCGAGCCGTCGCGGCTGGCGCTGGGGCGTGGGCCGGCGGCGAGCTGGGCGGCGGATCAGTGCCACCGGTTGTATGAGGAGTTCAGCGCGGGGCTGCCGTGGCATGAGGCGACGGCGGCGACGAAGCTGCTGGAGATCCTGCTGCGGATGTGTCAGGAAGCGGAGATCGCGGGGGGCCAATCGCGACGGAGTCAGCCAGAGAAATCGTCGCGTGGGGGGCGGCGGCAGGCGATCATGGAGAAGGCCAAGCGGCTGATGCGGGAGAATTACGCGCAGCCGCTGAGCTTGTCGTGGCTGGCTGAGCAACTGAACGTCAGCCCGTATTACCTGTCGCGGGTGTTCAGCCAGGACAGCGGGTTCTGCCTGTCGGACTACCTGACGGACCTGCGGATGAATGAGGCGCGGATGCTGCTGGCGGATGGGCGACACAAGATCGGGCAGGTGGCGCACGCGGTGGGGTATCGGGACGCGCACTACTTCGGGCGGGTGTTCCGGGCGCGGATGGGGCGGTCGCCGGCGGCGTATCGGCGGGAGGTGCTGGGGGCGGGCAAGAGGGGGTGAGGGGGTGGGAGGAACCTTTTCTGACCCAGGCATAGCCATGCCTGGGCTTGGCAGAGTGGGGTGAGATGGGGGGCAGAGGTGTCCGGGGACTTGTGAAGCGGGGCGGGGACGGTAGAGTGGCCGCGCAAGTGAGCCTGTCCGGCCGCGGCTGGGGTTGACCTGGACGAGGGTTCGGGTCCCCACCTGCTCCAGTGTGCGGCGGAATGCCGATACGTTCTCGGGTTCCAACTTCTATCTGATTGAAGACGCCATGCCTATTTCACCTGTCAAGGACGATCCTGATTTGTCATTGGCTGAGGCTGGGCTTGTCCGCGAGGAAGAGCCTGAGCTGCGGGGGCAGCTGCGGCTGATCACGGTGGCGTGGATGTTCGGGTCGGTGTGGCTGTACACGATCAGTGGGGCGGCGATGACGCGGTTCGGGCAGGCGCTGGGGATGAGAGAAGAGGATTTCGGGCTGCTGGCGGCGGCGCCGCACCTGGCGACGTTGATGCAGCTGCCGGCGTCGTACCTGCTCGAGACCCGCGGGGGGCGGCGACGGATGTTCATCGTGTGGGCGATTGCCGGCCGGCTGATGTGGGTGGCGGTGGCGGCGATCCCGTGGGTGCTAAGGGGGCATCCCGGGTGGTGGCCGTGGACGCTGATGGGGGTGGTGTTCGTGACGTGGTCGGTGGGGCACCTGAGCGGGCCGGCGTGGATGAACTGGATGGCGGACGTGGTGCCGCGGCGGGTGCGCGGGCGATACTTCGCGGCGCGGACGCGGTGGACGCAGCCGATCGGGATGGTCACGACGCTGGGGATCGGGTGGGCGCTGGACGTGGCGGAGAGGCATCAGGCGGTGGCGCCGGGGACGATGCTGCGGGTGACGAGCGTGATGATCGCTGTCGCGGGGGTGATCGGGGCGATCGACAGCGCGTGCTTCCTGTGGGTGCGCGATCCGGTCAAGCAGAAGCTGTTGGCGGCTGAGGCGTGGTGGAGGCACCTGCGCGAGCCTTGGGAGAACCGATCGTTCCGGTGGATGCTGGGGTACTGCTTCACGATGATGCTGGGGGTGGGGTTCCTGGGGCAGTACGTGCTGCTGTTCGCGTTGGAGGTGGTGAAGCTGAGCAATCGGACGGCGAACATCTGCGTGGTGGGGGTGCCGCTCCTGGTCGCGGCGGCGAGCGTGTCGGTGTGGGGGCGGCTGATGGACCGGTTCGGGAAGCGGCCGGTGGCGATCATCGCGGGGTTTCTGACGGTGCTCGGCCCGGCGGGGTGGTTCGTCGCGGATGCCGACAGCTGGGTGCTGGGGTACACGCTGACGCTGATCTCGCCGATCGCGTTCTCGGGGGTGGACCTGAGCGTGTTCAACATCCTGCTGGGGTTCTCGAGCGCGAATGAGCAGGGAGAGGGCGGCGGGAAGAGTCGGCCGAACCGGGGCGGGAGCGCTTACGTGGCGTGGTACAGCACGATCGCGGCGTGCGGGGGGGTGCTGTCGGGGCTGATGGGGGCGTGGTTAGTCACGATGTTCAAGGGGGGGCGGTGGGAGCTGCCCTGGGGGACGCCGATGACGTACCACCACGTGCTGTTCCTGGTGTCTGCGGGGCTGCGGTTCGTGTCGGTGCTGTTCATCCTGGGGCTGCATGAGCCACGGGCGGTCGGGACGCGGGACGCGATCCGGATGATCTCGGCGAACATATGGAGCAACTTCGTGGGGGCGGCGGTGGCGCCGGTGCGGCTGGCGGGGAGATTATCGGGGATCACATACCGCGTGGACGCGGCGGGGACGCATCGCTCACCCGGGTCGCTCAAGGCGAGAGATGGAGGGCGTGAGCGATGAGGCGGACGATCGACCTCGGCGGGGCGTGGGAGTTCCGGCGCGTGGGAGATCAGGCGTGGCGGGCGGCGGTCGTGCCGGGGTCGGTGCAGTCGGACCTGATGCGGTTGGGGGAGATCGGCGATCCGTATGCGTATCCGAATGAGCAAAAGGCGCAGTGGATCGAGGACGAGGGGTGGGAGTATCGGCGGACGTTCGTATTAACGGCGAAGGATGTGGCGCGCGACGGCGTGGACGTGGTGTTCGAGGGGCTCGACACGTTCGCGACGGTGCTGGTCAATGACGTGGAGATCGCGCGGACGGACAACATGCACCGGCCTTATGTGCTGGACGTCAAGCGCGTGGCGCGGGTGGGGAAGAATGAAGTCCGCGTGGTGTTCGAGGCGATGCGGCCGGGGGAGCGGGCGCGGGAGGCGAACAAGAAGCATTACGAGCTGTCGAGTCGGACGGACCCGACGGGGGCTGTGCCTTGGGTGCGGAAGGCGGCATTTCAGTTCGGGTGGGACTGGTGCCCGCGGCTGGTGACCAGCGGGGTGTGGCGGCCGGCGCGGGTTGTGGCGTTTGATGGGGCGAGGGTGCTGGGGGTGATCACGCAGCAGAAGTGGGTGAAACGCGACGTGGTGCTGGCGGTGCGCGTGCGGCTGCGGGTGGCGAGGGCGGGGAAGTATGACGTTCGGGCGGAGATCGATGGGCGAGAGGTGGTCAAGCGCGCGGCGCTGCGGGCGGGGGAGCGGGAGGTGGAGCTTCGCGTGCGCGTGGCGTTGCCGAAGCGGTGGTGGCCGAATGGGCTCGGCCCAGAGAACAGCCGGAAAGCGCGGCCGCTGTATCCGCTGGTGGTGAGGGTGGAGCAGGAGGGGCGGGCGCTCGACACGGTGACGAAGCAGATCGGGTTTCGGACGATCAAGCTGGTGCAGAAGAAGGATCGGGAGGGGAGCAGCTTCTACTTCGAGGTTAATGGTGTGCCGGTGTGGGCCAAGGGGGGGAATTGGGTGCCGCTGGACACGCTGGTCGATCGGGCGTCGACGCCGGAAGGGGAGCGGAGAACGCGTGAACTCTTGGAGAGCTGCGCCGCGGCGAACATGAATATGGTGCGGATCTGGGGGGGAGGGGTGTACGAGATCGACGCGTTCTACGACGCGTGCGATGAGCTGGGGCTGTTGGTGTTCCAGGACTTCATGTATGCGTGCCACCAGTACCCGGGGACGCCGGAATTCTTGGCCAACGCGAGGATCGAGGCGCGGGAGCAGGTGTGGCGGTTGGCGGACCACCCGAGCGTGGCGCTGTGGTGCGGGAACAACGAGATCGAGCAGGGGTGGGCGTACTGGGGGTGGCGGGAGTCGATGCCGGAGCGGTTTGGGGATTTCGTGAAGCTGTTCTGTCGGGTGCTGCCGGGGGTGGTGAAGGAATTAGATCCAGCTAGGCCGTACCGGGCGTGCAGCGAGTCGAGCGGGGCGCCGTACGGACGGCATCCGAAAGATCCGCGGAAGGGGGACGTGCACTACTGGGGGGTGTGCGTGCGGCAGGAGGCGATCGAGAAGTATGAGGAGCTAAGGGCGCGGTTCGTGGCGGAGTTCGGGTTCCTGGGGTATCCGGATTGGGCGACGCTGCGGCGGGTGATCCCGGCGGGGCAGTTGCACCTGGGAAGTGAAGCGCTTGAAGATCGGATGAAGTGGCCGACGCTGCCGCTGCGCGAGACGAACGCGCACGGGAACCGGGTGCTGGAGAAGTATCTGCGGGATTACACGGGGCTGCCGGAGGAGGCGGAGGACCTGCACCACGTGGCGTATCTGTCGCAGGTGCTGCAAGGGTTCGCGATCCAGACGGCGGTGGAGGCGTGGCGGAGGTTCAAGCCTTACTGCATGGGGGCACTGTACTGGCAGCTCAACGCTTGCTGGCCGGAGATCGGGTGGGCGTCGCTGGGGTATGACGGGAAGTGGAAGGCGCTGCATTACATGGCCAGGCGGTTCTTTGAGCTGGTGCTGGTCAGCGCCGCGGTGAAGGGGGATGTGGCGGAGCTGTGGGTGACGAGCGATGTGACGGAGCGCGTGGCGGGGAAGGTGGCGTGGGAATTGGTGGGCGTGGATGGGGGCGTGGTGCGGCGAGGGGCGATGCCGGTGAAGTTGGGGGCGATGGAGAATCGGTGCGTGGGGGAGGTTTCGTTGGCGGGGGTGGATCGCAGC
>JADZET010000356.1 GCA_020850375.1 Phycisphaeraceae bacterium
TGGCCCCGCCGCTGGGGGCAGAAGAAGCTCGGGGACTACCTCGGCTGATCATTGCTGGAGCCGTCATGGCCTACGCCTACCTGGTCATCTACGAGGGCCAGCCCGAGGACCCCGACGCGTTCGTCCGGTATTACCTGGACCATCACGTGCCGCTGCTGCACCGCCTGCCGAGGATCCGGGGCGTGGAGATCGAGCGGGCCCGCCCGACGCGGGACGCCGGGGCCGACGCGGGGGAGGTGTTCATGATCGCCCGCCTGCTCTACGATTCGCTGGCGGACCTCGAGGCCGCGATGAGTTCGCCCCAGCGCGAGCTGGCCCGGCGGGACATGGCGGACTTCCCGCCATTCCACGGCCGGGTCCATCGCAGAACGGTCGAGATCATCCCCACCAAGGACCCCTCGGCGTGAGCGGTGAATCTCCCAGGTCACGCGTAGCCCTGTTCGAGCCGTTGACGCTGCGGTCGGTCACGTCGCGGAATCGGCTGATGGTCTCGCCGATGTGCCAGTACTCCGCCGCCCCGCCGGGCAGCGCGGACGAGGGCGCGGCCCACGACTGGCATCACGTCCACTTGGCCACGCGGGCCGTCGGTGGGTTCGGCATCGTGATGACCGAGGCCACGTCCGTGCTGCCCGAGGGGCGGATCAGCCCGTACGATCTGGGGCTGTGGAACGACCATCAACAGCAGGCACTGGCCCGCATCGCCGCGACGATCCGATCACACGGGGCGGTGGCGGGCGTGCAGCTGGCGCACGCGGGCCCCAAGGCGTCGCACGGCCGGCCGTGGGAGGATCGTCGCGCCCTAACGCCCGGCAAGGGCGGCTGGCCGATCGTCGGGCCCACGGACCAGCCCTGGCAGGAAGGCGGCCTGATCCCCCGGGCGATGACGGCCAGCGATATTGGCTGGGTCGTCCAAGGTTTCCGCGACGCCGCCTGTCGTGCCCTGAGCGCGGGGTTCGAGGTCGTTGAGATCCACGCCGCCCACGGCTATCTGCTGCACAGCTTCTACTCGCCGCTGACCAACCACCGCGGCGACGACTACGGCGGCTCGTTCGACCATCGCGTCCGGCTGTTGCTGGAGGTGGTTCGAGCGGTGCGCGAGGTCTGGCCGCTGACGCTGCCGCTGTTCGTCCGCATCTCGGCCACGGACTGGGTCGAGGGCGGATGGACGGTCGATGACAGCGTCGAGCTGGCACGCCGGCTTCGGTCGTGCGAGGTCGACGTGATCGACTGCTCGAGCGGCGGCGCGTCGCCCCACCAGCGGATCAAGGCCGGGCCCGGCTACCAGGCGCCGATGGCTGAGCGTGTCCGGCGGGAGGCGGGGATCACGACCGCCGCGGTGGGGATGATCAGCCAGCCGGAGCAGGCCGAGCAGATTATCGCCGGAGGACAGGCTGATCTCGTGGCGCTAGGGCGGATGGCGCTGTGGGATCCTTACTGGCCGCATCACGCCGCCAAGATCCTGGGCGCGGCCGTGCGACTGCCGCTGCCCTACGCCCGTTCGGACATCTTCTAGGACACCGTCACGGCGTCCGTGGTCTGGTCGGAGGGGGCGCGTTCGCCGTCGCTGTCAGATTCTCCGTGCAGGCCGCGCGTCAAGGCCACCTGCGCCGCCGAGGGCTTGCGGAGCAGCGAGCCCACGATCACGCTCGCCACCGACGCGGGGAAGGCGACCAGCACGTGCGAGAACGGCGGCATGTCGCTCAGCAGCAGCAGCGCCACGTAGAGGGTGAATCCGACGGTCACGCCCAGGAACCCGCCCAGCGGGCCTGCCCCGCGCCACCAGATCCCCAGCACCAGCGGCGCGGCGAAGGCCGAGGCCGTGCCTCCGAGCACCACGCCCACGATCACGCCGATCTGGTGCCCCTTGGCCAGGATCGCCAGGATCGTCGCCAGGACGCCGACGAGGATCATCACGTTGCGGGCGGCGCGGATCTGGGCGTGGTCGTCGGCTTTGGGGTTGATGTACCGGCGGTAGACGTTGCTCGAGAACTCGGCGCCGGCGGCCAGGAGCATGGCGTCGGTGGTCGACATGATCGCCGCGAGGATGCCCGCCGTGGCCAGGCCGCGCACCATCGGGGAGAACAGCTCGTTCATGACCACGATGTAGGTGTTGTCGATCTGTTCGAGCTCGGGGAAGAGCACCAGCGCCGCCGCGGCCACGCCGAGGTAGCCCAGCAGGTGGAAGACCAGGCTGATCCCCGCCGTCAGGGCCAGGGCGGCTCGGCCCTCGCGGACCGAGCGGGCGGTGAAGATGCGCATGATGATGTGCGGCGAGCAGACGACCAGCAGGATGACGCCGAGCGTCAGGCCGAAGAGCGAGCTGGCGGGCATCGTCGGCAGGTCGAGGAAGTGGGGGTTGACCTGCTGGGCGCGGCGGGTCAGCTCGGCCGGGCCGCCGAAGTGCACCATGGCCACGATCGACAGGCCGATCATGCAGCCGAACATCAGCAGGCCCTGCACGAAGTCCGTCCAGGTAACCGAGAGCATGCCGCCGATGGCGACATAGGCCACGAACACCACGCTCGAGAGGATGACGGCGTACTCGAAGCGGATGCCCAAGAGGTTCGACGCCGCCAGGCCGCCGCCCATGAGCTGGGGGATGATGTAGGCGGGGAAGAGCAGCAGCACCAGGCCGGTCGTGGCCAAGCCCGTGGCGGGGCCGAAGCGGTCCTCGAAAAAGGCCGAGAGCGTGAACCGGCCGCGCATGGCGCTGTAGCGGCGCAGCGGTCCGCCGACGAGCAACAGCGAGAGCGCGAAGCCCATCGTCGAGCCGAAGCCGAAGGCGATGGTCGTCATCGACCAGCCCGATCGGTAGGCCAGGCCGAGGAAGCCCAGGAAGCTCGCGGCGCTCAGCAGCGCGGAGAACTGGGCCACACCGTTGACGAGGTAGCCGATGGCGCCGTCGGCCGCCCAGTAAGCGGCTCCTCCCCCGCCAGCGCGACGGCGGAAGTAAAAGGCGATGCCGATGCAGGCCGCGAAGTAGAGCGTGGTGACGGTCAGTTCGGGTGTCTTGATGGTCCATCCTCCCATCGTGTTAAGGCGCCCGTGGCCCAGATCGTCGAACCCACCGCCGCCAGCCCCAGAAGGATGTGCCCCCACGTCAGCCAGGGCAGCCCCCACGGCCCCAGGCCCAGGTCGGGCAGCAGCCACATGCCTGACCATGCCAGCGTCAGGACCACCGCCAGCCACAGACCCGGGTTTCGCCACCGTTGCCGGTTCATCGTTGAGCCTCCTGCTTCGCCGCGGGTGACGGCACGGACAGGTAGTTCAAGAGCTTGACCTCGTATCCGCACGACAGCTCCCGGCCCCGTCGGGGGTCACGCAGGGCGCAACGGAACGGCCCGCCGTAGACCGTCTTGCCGCCGAGGACCGGGACCGTACCGCCGAACAGCACCAGGCCGTCGACGTCACCGTCTGGCATCTTCGACTTCACAAAAGCCAAAAGATCCCCCGGCGACATCAACGCCGACACCGCCGACTTCTGGTAAGGCTGCCCGGCCGAGGCTCCATCGCCGCCGACCCAGCTCTCGAGGACCAGCTCGTCCCAGTGGTCCTCCAGCTCGCGATAGTCCCACACCTCACCGCCCAGGACGTTGGCGCAGACCTGCTTGGAGGCGAGCATGTCCGTCGCCTCCAGCGCCCGGTCGGTGTGGTCGCTGCCGACGCCGACCCACAGGTGATCCCCCTCCACCAGCAGCACGAACTCCACCTCGCCCGAGTTCCGCTCGCCGGCGACCTCGATCTTCGGGCCGGTGGTCAGGCTCGAGCGCAGGACGGGGAAGAGCATCGGCACCATCGGCGGCGCGGGCACGCCCTCCTCGGCCAGCTCGCGGATGTGAGCAAGCACGGCGTCCTGGTCGCGGCCGGCGAAGCCGACGTTGACCACGCGGCGGACGTCGAAGGTCACCGGCGTACGCGAGCCGGCGGCGGCCAGCGTCAGCTCCAGGCGGTGGGGATCACAGCTCATCGCGGCTCCAACGGACTGAAGAAGTGGACCTCCAGCAGCAGGCAACCTTCCTGACTGCTGAACGGCCCGTGCGGGGTGTGCGGCGGACGGCAGGCGTAGGTCATCGGGCCGAAGGTCTCGGGTTTGTCGCGCCCGACGGTCAGGTCGCCGGTGAGCTGGAAGACCTCCTCCCAGTACTCATGCTCGAACAGCTCAGTGGTGAACGCCCCAGGCTCAAAACGCAGGATCCGCGTCCGCGTGCCGGCATGCTTGGCCTCGTCCAGGTGGCCCGAGAGGATCTTGTGCGTGATCCCCGGCGGATAGCCCGGCACGGGCACGAAGCCGGTGGTCAGGTCCACGGGGAAGAATTCCTTGTGTTCCTTGAGCATGAAGGATCATTCCTCAGAATTCAGGCGAAAAAGACACGGTCGTCAAGGGCGCTGAACCGGCCGCGGGCGTCGGCGACCGCGGCGGGATCGACCTCGGCCGTCAGCAGGCACGGCTCCTCGCCCGCCTCGGCGAGGATCTTGCCCCAGGGATCAACGAACATGCTGTGCCCGCCGAGCAGCGCGCCGCCGCTGGTCCCGCAGCCGTTGCAGGAGAACAAGAATGCCAGGTTCTCGTGGGCCCGGGCCTGGTTGAACAAGCGCCAGGCCTCCCGCCGCGCCGCCGGCCAGGCCGACGCGACCAGGAACATCTCCGCCCCCGCGTCGACCATCCGTCGGTACAGCTCGGGAA
>JADZET010000357.1 GCA_020850375.1 Phycisphaeraceae bacterium
GAAGAGCTCTTTGCCCTGGGCGTCGAAGAAGATCTGGGTGGGGATCATGCGGACACGGTGCTCCTCGCCGGCTCGCGGATTTTCCCAGACGTCGATGAAGGTCACCTCAAGCCGGCCGGCATAATCCTGACTGAGCTGATCGAGAATGGGGGCCATCATCTTGCACGGGATGCACTTGCTCGCGCCCAGGTCGACCAGGCGCGGCAGACGGGCGGGCGATGCGGCTGCGGCGTCGGGTCGGCCCGATGAGGAGTGGTTCTTCAGGGCGAGCACGCCGGCCGCCGCGATCAGCAGCGCCGCGACGATGACGATCCTGGTGGTTTTTTTCACGCGCGACTACTCCTCGAGAAGCGGCTTGATGGCCTGCGGGTCGAGCACCTTGCCGGCGGACTTGACCCGCCCGTCGACGGCCAGCGCCGGCGTCATCATCACGCCGAACTTGCCGATCTCGGCGATCTGGGTGACCTTCTGGATCTGGTACTCGATGCCGAGTTCGTCGGCGGCGGTTCTGGCGTTCTCGGTGAGCTTCTGACACTTCGGGCAGCCCGTGCCGAGGATCTGGATGGTTTTCATGGCGATGCTCCTGGACAACTGAGGGTGGAAGGATCAGAACCACGCGCCGTAGGCCCAGCCCGCCAAGGTGCTCATCAGCACGACGAGGGACACGTAGGCGATGGTTTTCGCGGTTCCCAGGACCGAACGGATCACCAGCATGCTCGGCAGCGACAGCGCCGGCCCGGCCAGCAGCATCGCCAGGGCCGGCCCCTTGCCCATGCCGTTGCCGATGAGCCCCTGAAGGATGGGCACCTCGGTGAGCGTGGCGAAGTACATCAGCGCGCCGACGACCGAGGCGAAGAGATTGGCCCAGAGCGAGTTGCCGCCCACGAGGGAGGCGATCCATGAACTGGGGATCATCCCCTCATGCCCCGGCCGGCCCAGCAGAAAGCCCGAGATCAGCACGCCCAGCAGCAGCAGCGGCGCGATCTGTTTGGCGAAGGACCAGGTCTGCTCGAACCAGGCATTCGCTTGCGGGTCGCGCCGGCCGACCGACAGGGCGATCGACAGGCCGACGACGCCCACAGCGAACGCGATCATCGCCGCGTAGGGCAGCCCGTGCTCCTGACCGGGCAGGTAGGAGCCGAAGGTCGGCACGAGCCAGGATGCGCCCAGCCCCCAGGCCGCCAGCACCGCCAGGCCGGTCAGCGCCATCTTCCACCACCGCATGCCGAACCACCTCACCAGGATCACCGCCAACAGGCCGGCGAAGATCGACGTGATGATCCATTTGTTCGCCCAGACCCCGTGCCACAGCCCGGCATCCTCCCGCGGCCTGCCCCAGTTGGCGAAGACGAGGATGCCGACCATCGCGCCGAAATAGAGGGCGGTCTGCCCGAGCGGGCGGGCGTCGTGGTCGTCGGGCCAGGCGACGGCCCGGGCGGCCTGCTGTTTCTCCTGCCGGCGGAAGATCAGGTGCATGGCCAGGCCGATGACGATGCTAAAACCGATGGCGCCGACGGCGCGGGCGATGCCCAGCGACGGCCCGAGCACCGCCGCGGTGAGCACGATCGCCAGCACGTTGATCGCCGGGCCGGAATAGAGGAACGCCGTGGCGGGCCCGAGCCCCGCGCCCATGCGCCAGATGCCCGCGAACAGGGGCAGGACCGTGCAGGAGCAGACGGCCAGGATCGCCCCGCTGACCGACGCCACGCCGTAGGCCAGCGGCTTGGGCGCGGCCGGGCCGAGGTACTTCATCACCGCTTCCTGGCGGACGAACACGGCGATCGCCCCGGCGATGAAGAAGGCCGGCGCCAGGCAGAGCAGCACGTGCTCCCGCGCGTACCATTGGGTCAGCGCCAGCGCCTCGAAGACCGACGCCTCGAACCGTGGACGCTCCAGCGGCAACGCGAAGAAGAGGCCGAAGACCGCCAGCCCGCCCAGCAGCTTCTTCCACTCCCGGCCGAGCAGGCCATGGCTGGCGGACGCATCGTCCGCGGCGGGGGCTGAACAGGTATTCGACGTCGCTGTCATGGAGGCGGCATCCGGCATGGAGCGCGCGGCGGGCAAAGCCGTCAGGCCTTCGTCAGCGCCCGGGTCTGCTCCTGGTGGGTTTGCTCAATCGCCCGGGTGGCGCAGCTGAGGAAGTTCAGGATGCAGGGCGTTCGCAGCGAATAGAACACCTGCAGGCCCTGTTTGCGCGTCCTGAGCACGCCGGCGCCGAGCATCACCGCCAGGTGGCGCGAGACATTCGACCGCTCGGCGCCGACGCGATCAGCGATGTCGCACACACAGACCTCGCCGTCCTTGAGCAGATCCGCGATGGCCACCCGGATCGGGTGGGCCAGGGCGCTGATGACCTGGGCTTGCAGTTCGTAGAGGGGCCAGTTCATGTCCGGCTTCATCGGCTATAGTCCGTGAGTATGTGAGTATATAATCATATTATTGTTAGTCAAGTCCGCCCCCTGACGGGAGCATTGTTGTGCGGGCGGTCCGAGGGCTGATGGGAGTTTAAGAACCTGATATCGCAGACGTTACGGGATATGGGCTGCCATGGGCGTCGGTGACTGTGCCGCCAGAGCCTCTTCCTCGAGCGGCTGGAGGTTATGCAGCGTGCCGACGCGTCGGACCTGCGGCCAGAGGTAGCCGATGCCCAGCACGACCAGGATGGTGCCGATGCCGCCGGCGACGACGGAGGCGACCGGGCCGAGCAGCGCCGCCGTCAGGCCCGATTCGAACCCGCCGAGCTCGTTCGAGGCGCCGATAAAGACGTTGTTGACCGCAGAGACGCGCCCCCGCATCGTGTCGGGCGTGAGCATCTGCACCAGCGAGTGGCGGACGACGACCGAGATGTTGTCGAACGCCCCGGTGAGGAACAGCATCATCAGCGAGAGCCAGAAGTTTTGCGAGAGGCCGAAGACGATCGTCGCCGCGCCGAAGCCCGCGACGGCCAGGAGCATCGCTTTACCTGCGTGACGCATGGGCGGGCGGTGGGCCAGCACCAGACCCATCATCACGGCGCCCAAGGCCGGCGCGGCGCGGAGCCAGCCGAAGCCGACCGAGCCGACGTGCAGGATCTCCGTGGCGAAGATCGGCAGCAGGTAGACCGCCCCGCCCAGCAGCACGGCGAAGAGGTCGAGCGTGATGGTGGCGAGGATGGGCTTGGCTCGCCAGACGAAGCGCACGCCGGCCAGCAGTGTCTTGAGCGTGGCCGGCTCGCGTGGGCGGGCGGGGAGGCGGATCTTGAGCATCGCCATCATCGCCACGCACACGAACGAGCAGCCCGCATCGACGAGGTAGGCGGCCGGCAGGCTGAAGATCAGCACCGCGCCGCCGATGGCCGGGCCGACGACCATGGCCGTCTGGAAGGCGCTGCTGTTCCACATCGTGGCGTTGCTGAAGGCCGCGGCGGGGACGATCTGCGGCATCAGGGCCGAGCGGGCCGGCCAGCCGATGGCGGTGACGACGGCCGTGCTGACGATGAACAGGTACATCCAGCCGATCGGCGCCCCGACGTGCGAGACCACCGCCAGGCCGATCGACGACACGCCCGCCAGCGCCTGGGTGATGACGAAGATCGACCGCCGGTTGTAGCGGTCGGCGAGCTGCCCGGCCGGCAACGCCAGGCCGATGACCGGGGCGGCCTGGAGCAGGCCTAGCCAGCCCAGGGCCCACGCGGACTTGGTGCGGCCAAAAATCTCCCAGCCCACCGCGGTGGCCTGGATCTGCGAGCCGATCACCGCCAGGAACCAGCCGCTGAGGAAGAAGCGATAATCGCCGAACCGCAGCGCCGCGTAAGGATCATGCCGCGGCGCCTCGGAGCCGTCGTGCGGGTTGTCGTTCGTGTTGCTCATGGTCTTGATGTTCGCTTCACGTCAGCGAGCGGCCGCCGTCGAGCCGGAGGATTTCGCCCGTGCAGTAGTCCGCGTCACGGACGAAGTAGAGCACGGCCCGGGCCACGTCATGGGGCGTGCCGGCCCGACCCAGGGGCACGCGCCTAAGGTACTGCTCGCGCTGCTCGGGCGTGTAGGACTCGGCCCACTCGACCACGCCCGGGGCGATGCCGTTGACGGTGATCCTGGGCGCCAGCTCCAGGGCGAGGCTGCGGGTGATCTCCAGGAGCGAGGCCTTGGAGGCGTTGTAGGCCAGGTACCCCTTGGCCGGCTGGTGCATCACGTGCACGTCGAGCATGTTCACCACGCGGCCGGTGACGGTCGATCCCTCGGCCGGCTTGTTGGCCGCGAGCAATGGCACGCACGCCTGCGTCAGCAGCAACGGGCCGCGGGCGTTAACGGCGAAGTAGCGATCGAGCTCGGTCGGGTCGTTGTTCTTCGAGGACCGGCCGAAGATCGAGGCGTTGTTGATCAGCGCGTCGAGTCGGCCGAACTGGTTGCGGAGCGCACCGACGATGACATCGGGGGAAGCAGGATCGGCCTGGTCCGCCTTGATGGCGATGGCCTTGCGTCCGATCGCCCGGACCTGTTCGACGAGCGAATCCGCGTCCGCCCGGCTGGTGAGGTAGGTCACCGCCACGTCGTAACCCGCCTCAGCGAGCCCGATCGCCACCGCCCGGCCGACGCGCTTGGAGCCGCCGGTGATCAGGGCCGCGGGCCGGCCGGCCATGTCAGTCTCGCGGGTGGGTCGTGTCATCCTCATCCCTGTCCGGGCCGTCGCCGTCCGGATCATCCCCCTCGTTCTTGAATTCGCCGTTCTCGGCCCGACGGCGGAACTCTTCCTGGTTGAACTTGACCATCAGCCGATCCCCGCCGGCCTGCCAGATGTCGGGCATCATGGGCTTGCGGGCGCCGTTGCGGAAGCGGTGGCGCTTCTGCGACCGCCGCCAGGCCGTGATCAGCGAGCCGACCAGCATGATCCCGCCGATGCCGATGATCCCTGTCATCGCCAGCAGCATGACTGCCCGCACGTACTCGTGATTGTCCAGGGGCACAGGCCGCCATTGTAACCCATGCATTTGTCGGGCGATATGCCGTTATCTCCGGGCCAGCCGCGGCTCCTCGAGCGGCACGGGGCAGAAGTTCCGCCGCTTGCACGCCGGGCAGCGCTGCCCCTCCCAGACGCTGTTGAACTCCTCGAGCGCCGCGTCGATCAGGGCCGGCGACTGCGTCCAGACGCCCATCTCGAAGTTGCGCTTGTCCGGTCCCTTGGCCCCCAGGCCGGCGCCGGTGAGGTTGGCGCTGCCGAGGTACATCGTCCGACAGTCGACGATGACGAGCTTCATGTGCACCCGCGGGCAGCGTCGGATGGTGATACCCCCCGGCAGGTCGCGGCGCAGCTCGTGCAGGACGGGGTTGCTCGGCACGCCGCTGTGCAGCAGTCGGACCTCGACGCCACGCTCAGCCAGCCCCCGGAAGATCTCGACGATGTTCTGGGCCCGGTCGCGCCGGCCGCGGGCGAGTTTCTTCATCGGCACAAGCATGGCCTTGAAGTCGGCGGTGGCGATGGCCAGGCTGACCTTGGCGTTGGCGATGCCGTCAATCACCACCCGCTGCAAATGCTCGGCCGTGCGGACCAACTCCACGTCCCCACGAGCCCCGGAACCAGTCTCGGGGCGCGATGACCGCCGTTTCTTTACTTCCGGGGGTTCCGGGGGAGCCATGCCATGGTTATCGGCCGGATCGCGCGCGGCTCAGAAGTAGAAGTGCACGCCGAAGCCCAGGTACTCGACGATCGCGGGGTAGAACTGCCCGTTGGGCGAGTGGCCGTGGTAGTACTCGAGCAGGAGCAGGACCTTGCGGCTGCTGCGGGGGCTCTCGATCTGAAGGCCGGTGCGGACGGACACGCCCGGCTCCCAGTCGTGCTCCTCGGCCATCTGGACGTCCACCGCCGCCACGGGCCGGCCCAGGCCGTCGAAGAAGATCGCCGGCCCGCGGTACTCGACGCCCAGCTGCGTCAGCCAGGCCTTGAGGTCCTCGGGCTCCTGGTCGAAGAGCCAGCCCCCGCCGCCGTAGACGCGCCACTGGTCGGTCAGGTCGTAGGAGAGCTTGGCGTCGAGCACCTCGTAGGTGAGGTTGACGCGTGTGACGCCGTTGCGGATCAGGAACTCGTCGCCGATGTGCGAGCTCTGGTGGTAGGCGCGCAGCAGGACGGAGAAATCATCCCAGCGATGGCTGCTCCCGAGGGCGACGAAGTAGTCGGCGTTGACCAGGTCGAGGGAGGGGGAGTTCAGGTCGAAGATGGCGAACACGCCGGCCTGGATGATCGGGGACCAGCGGCCGCCGAAGGGGGCGTCGTTGTGCCAGAAGGCGAAGGTCTCGCCGAAGCTGACGGCCCCGACGCTCTGGCCGTGCGGCGCCTGGGTGTAGTAGTTGTAGCTGGCGCTGAAGTGCGGCCAGCGGGGGTCGGCCAGCATGGGCTGGTAGAGCTTCTCGGTGGGGAAGAGGCGTTTGAGCACCTCGTCGGCGCCCGATCCGGCCGGCAGGGGGTCGGCGCCGCTGGGCAGGCTGGCCGCGACTTTCGGGGCGAGGTGCGATTCAACGGTTTCGTCCGATGGGTGTGGCTCGGCGGATGTTTCACCGCCGGCTGCCTGTTCGGCGGGCGGCGGGGGGGGGCTGGTGGGCTCATGGATTTCCACGCCGCGCACCCCGGTGATCGCGCCCAGGGCCTGACGCAGGCGGGCCTTTTCCGCGACGCCGAGGTGGGCCGCTTCGAGGTGGATGATGCCCCGCTCGACGTGCAGTGACGCGGGCCGCAGGGAGAACTCCCGCTCGACGACGGCCGCGGCGTATCCCTGGAGGTAGCTGTCCTGCTGGCGATCCCCCCCGGCCGAGTCGCCCAGGACCGGCCCGGTCCATACGGACCCGAGGATGCCCACGAGCAGAACGAGCCCGAGCAGGCTCCGCGACGAGGATCGTGGTGATCGGCCGGAAAATTGACCCATAACAAACCCCATGGCCGGCGGCTTCCCACACCCCGCCGATGCGTCATTAGATCGTCCCCCTGTGCCCGCCGCAAGTATTTCAGGCCGCGACGCGGGAGTTCGCAAGGTTATGATCTATCGTCCCGACGCGGGAGCGGGACAAAGGTCAGCCGCCCGGCCGCACGATAAACTTCAGACCGGGGGATTCCCAGCGCCGTTGGCGCGGGCCGGCGCTATCGGACCTGCCGCGGATCACCGCTGAACATGAGTCCCGCCGGGGGCTGACCACGCCCCGCCCAACATCGAGAAAGGACTGGCATGAAGATCGCGATCGTCGGCACCGGTTACGTCGGCCTGGTCACGGGCACCTGCCTGGCCAACTCGGGCAACGACGTCACCTGCCTGGACGTGGTCGAGCAGAAGATCCAGAAGCTCCGCCAGGGCGTCTCGCCCATCTACGAGCCGGGGCTCGAGGAGCTGATCCGCCGGAACATCAAGGCCAACCGCCTGCACTTCACCACCGACAAGCGGCAGGCCTACGGCCAGGCCGAGATCATCTTCATCTGCGTCGGCACGCCCAGCGACGACCAGGGCCACGCCGACCTCAAGTACGTCCTGGCCGCCGGAGCGGACGTCGGCGACGCCATCGAGGCCGCCCCGGCCCGGCCGAACGAGCCGCCGATCATCATCGTCAAGTCCACCGTGCCCGTCGGCACCAACGCCAAGGTCCGAGCCGCCATCGCCGCCCGCACGTCCAAGCCCTTCGCCATGGCCTCCAACCCCGAGTTCCTCAAGGAGGGGGCCGCCATCGCGGACTTCAACCGGCCCGACCGCGTGGTCCTCGGCGTGGCCGACAAGACCACCGGCGAACGCCTCCGCGAGCTCTACGAGCCCTTCGTCCGCCAGGGCAACCCCATCTTCGTCATGGACATCCCCAGCGCCGAGATGGTCAAGTACGCCTCGAACGCCATGCTCGCGACGAAGATCTCGTTCATCAACGAGATCGCCCGCCTCTGCGAGGCCTTCGGGGCCGACGTGGACGAGGTTCGCCGCGGCATGTGCGCCGACAAACGCATCGGCAATCAGTTCCTCTACCCGGGCCTGGGCTACGGCGGGTCGTGTTTCCCCAAGGACGTGCTGGCCTGCATCTCGATGGGCCTGTCGTCGAACACCCCCACGGACCTGCTCAAGGCCGTGCATGAGGTCAACCAGCAGCAGCGGACCTTCTTCCTGGGCAAGATCCTCGAGCACTTCGGCCGGGACCTTACGGGCAAGCGATTCGCCGTCTGGGGCATCGCCTTCAAGCCCGGCACGGACGATATCCGCGAGGCCCCCTCCCTGACGATCATGAAGCGCCTGCTCGATCACGGCGCGACCATCGCGGCGCACGACCCCGTGGCCCATGAGACCTGCCGGGCCGTCCTCGGCGACCGGATCACCTACTGCGACGAGCCCTACGCCGCGCTCGACGGCGCCGACGCCCTGGTCCTCTGCACCGACTGGGACGAGTTCAAGCACCCGGACTTCGAGCAGCTCGTCCGCCGGATGAACAAGCCCGTGGTCTTCGACGGCCGCAACCTCTACCGCCGGCAGGTGGCCGTCCAGGAAGGCCTGACCTACTTCTCCATCGGCCGCGCGGCCGTGGACGGCGACAAGGCCTGAGCACCCGCACGCGCGACGCCCACGCCGCTGTGATAACGTAGCGGCATGAGCACGGCTGACCGGATCGTGTACCTCAACGGCCAATACCTTCCCCGCCCGCAGGCGACGCTGGACATCGAGGACCGTGCGGCCCTGTTCGCCGACGGCGTCTACGACGTGACCGCCTACATCCACGGCCGACCGCTGGCCATGGACCGCCACCTGGCGCGATTCCGCCGCAGCCTGGCGGGCATCGAGCTGCCCCCATCGCTGGCCGACGGGCTTGACCGTGTCTCGGACGAGTTGGTCCGGCGCAACTTCGGGCCCACGGGCGACGCCACGGTCTACTGGCAGGTCTCGCGCGGGGCCGGGCCGCGCGAGCACTTCCCCACGACTGAGATGGCCCCGACAGTGATGGCGATGGCATACCCCGCCAAGCCCTGGGACCTCGAGGCCCACGGGCCCGTGCCGACGATCAAGGCCATCCTCGCCGAGGACCAGCGCTGGAGCCGTTGCGATCTGAAGACCCTGATGCTGCTGCCGAACATCCTGGCCATGGCCAAGGCCAGGCGGGCCGGCTGCTCCGAGGCCATCCTGCACCGCGACGGCATGGTGACCGAGTGCTGCCGGACGAGCCTGCTGATCGTACGCGGAGGTGAGCTCTGGACCCACCCGGCCGACCGGTGGATTCTCGGCGGGATCACGCGCGAGATCCTGCTCGAGGAGGCCCCGGGTGTGGGCCTGACGCCGGTGCAGCGAATGTTCAGCGCGCGGGAGCTTGCGTCGGCCGACGAGGTGCTGATCACCGGCACGGGCTCGCGCGTGCAGGCGGTGACCCACGTCGACGGCCGGCCGATCGGCCACGGCGAGGCCGGACCGGCGACGCGGAAGCTCTACGCCGTGTTGATGGACTATGCCCGTCGGACGACGCAAGACGACCGGCCATAGACCTAGTTCGTTGTGACAGTCTTCTGTGATGGGTTGACCATCTCGGTCGGCGCAGGGGCCGAGGTGGGAGCAACTGGCCCGGGGGCCGATGCCCGCTCCCGATCTCGAAGCTCGGCCTCCCACAGCTTGGCCATGGCCAGGAACTGGTAGAACACGGAGATGCCGACGAAGACGACCCCGTGCATGCCGTCGCGGTAGCCCCGCCGATGGATCATGCGCTTGAAGAGCTCATTGACGCTGCGAAGGATCATCTTCCAGGCCGAGAACTTTTCTCCCCGTCGTCGGAACTTCTCCACCTCCAGCGAGGTGTAGGTGTTCATCCGGGCGATGCACTGCTCGATCGAGTCGTAGTTGTAATGGATGATGGCCAGGTCGAGCCGCTGGGGGCTGATGCTGTCCATCCGACCGTCGACGGTTGGGGCGATGTGGACCACCGCCGGCCAGTCGACGCAACCGCGTCGGAAGAAGCGGATGAGCTGCGTGGGGTACCGGCACCAGAGGAACCGGCCCAGCGCGATGTTCTTGCGGGGGATTCGCAGCGCCTCGGCCGCGTCCGGCCGGGCGGCATAGGCCACGAGATAGTCCCACAGCGCCGGGGGAATGATCTCGTCCGAGTCGACCACAAGGATCCATTCGCCCGTCGCCTGGCCGATGGCGAAGTTGCGCGCCGGCTCGACGAAGCCCGTCGGCTCGTGGAAGACGATCCGGCAGCCGTGCCGGGCGGCGATCTCCAGCGTTTGATCCGTC
This sequence comes from Phycisphaeraceae bacterium, assembly GCA_020850375.1. The sequence continues at coordinate 10,208 of JADZET010000357.1, forward strand.
GAGTGCATGTCACAGACGACGATCTCGTCCGCCCCGGCGACCGAGGTCAGGCACGGGTCGAGATACTTCTGCGAGTTGAGCGTGTTGACCACCACGGAAATGGTCATGGGCTCTCCTTCCCGCCCGCGGGTTCGCCGGAAGGCTTTCAGTCCCCTGCCGCGGCGGTGACGGGCGTGGGCGCGGCGGGCGGGTCCGCGGGCGGAGCGTTGGGGTCGCACGTCGCCGCCCGCTCCCGGTCACGCAGCTCCGCCTCCCAGAGCTTGGCCATGGCCAGGAACTGATAGAACGCGCTGAAGGCGATGAAGACCAGCCCGTGCACGCCGTCGCGGTAGCCGCGCCGACAGATCAGCAGCTTGAAGAACTCGCACACGCCGCGCCCGATCATCTTCAGGGCCGAGAACTTCTCCCCGCGCAGGCGGAACTTCTCGATCTCCAGCGTCGTGTACTTGTTCATCTGGGCGATGTACTGCTCGATGCTGTCGAAGTTGTAGTGGAGGATCGCCAGCTCGGTCCGACGGGGGTCGATGCTGTCGATCCGGCCGTTGATCTTCGGGACGCTGTGGACCCGCGGCGGGCTCCAGTCCGCGCAGCCGCGCCGCCAGAACCGGATCAGCAGCGTCGGATACCAGCACCAGAGGAACCTGCCCAGGGCGAAGTTCTTGCGGGGGATCCGCAGGGCGTCGGCCGCGTCGGGGTCGGCCGTGTAACGCACGAGATAATCCCAGAGCTCGGGGGGGGTGACCTCGTCCGAATCGACGACGAACACCCAGTCGCATTTCGCGTGGCCGATGGCGAAGTTGCGGGCCGGCGAGACGTGATTCAGACGCGGGTGATGGATGATCCGGCAGCCGTACCGGGCCGCGATCTCCAGCGTCCGGTCCGTGCTGTGCATGTCGCAGATAATGATCTCGTCCGCCCCGCGCACGGAACCGAGGCACTGCTCGAGGTACCTCTCCGAGTTGAGGGTGTGGATCACGACCGAGATGCTCATGGGGCGTCCTGTGTTGTCTCTTGTGGGTTGTCTCACTGACCGAGGTGATTCGTTGTCGCCGTCGGCCTCGAGGACTCAGCCCAGCACGGCGGCCCGTGGCTTGGGGCTGATCGCTGCGGCGGCCGGCACGGGCGTGGGCATCGCGGCCGGCGGGGCGGCGGGCAGGGGCGCGGCGGGCTCCATCGCGGCGGCCCGTCTCCGGTCGCGCAGCTCCGCCTCCCAGAGCTTGGCCATGGCCACGAACTGGTAGAACATCGTCAGGACGGTGAAGACCAGCCCGTGCATGCCGTCGCGGTAACCGCGGCGGTAGATCAGCAGTTTGCAGAACTCGTAGAAACTCCGCCAGATCATCTTGGTGAGCGTGAACTTCTCGCCCCGCTGGCGGAACTTCTCGACCTCGAGCGTCGTGTACTTGTTCAGACGAGAGATGTAGTCCTCGATCGAGTCGTAGTTGTAATGGATCAGGGCCAGGTCGAGCCGGCGGTGGCTGATGCTCTTGATCCGGCCGGCCACCCGCGGGACGCCGTGAACCCTCGCCGGCCAGTCGACGCACCCGCGTCGGAAGAATCGCACCAGCCTCGTCGGGTACCAGCACCAGAGCGGCCTGCCGAGGGCGAAGTTCCGGCGGGGAATCCGCAGCGCCTCGCCCGGGTCAGGCCCGGAGGCGTGGCGCTCGAGGTACTCCCACAGTTCGCCCGGGACGATCTCGTCGGCGTCGAGGACCAGGATCCAGTCGCTCTTGGCGTGACCGATGGCGAAGTTGCGGGCCGGGTCGGCGTACCCGGCGGGCTCGTGATGAATGATCCGGCAGCCGTGGGCCTCGGCGATCGGCACGGTCCGGTCCGTGCTGTGCATGTCGCAGACGATGATCTCGTCGGCACCGGCGACCGAACGCAGGCACTCGTCGAGGTATTTCTCGGCGTTGAGGGTGTGGATGACCACCGAGATGCTCATGAACGGATCCTCGTGGGTCGCCCGTCATCATCGGGTGGCCCATACCTTTCGTCCCCAGGCGCCCCGGCCGGGACGGGTCGATGCTCAGCGTATGCGGCAGAACGACCGCCGCGTGCACGCTCCAGCCCTGTCATTGTACCCGGTGCTCGCGGCACGAAAAGGGATCGGCAGCGTCCCGCGTATCCGGTCGTTGCGGGCCGCAGGGTTTGTCCATCTTTCCCGGCCTCGCTCTTTCCCGCAGTCACCGCCGAACCCGTAGACCACGCCAGTCGTCCGCGCGGGAGAGGGTTTTCATCAACCCAGATCCGGGGTGTCATCACCCGCGATCAGGTCGCCGATACCTCTGACGGAGTCAGACACAGACGGGTCCACGCTCCACCTCGCGGACGATTCTCCCGCGACCAGACACCTCCCGGCCCCAAGCGGCCGCCCGGGCGAGTTGTGCAGCCTGGGCGGCTGCTCTTTTGTTGTGTCCATGCCCCCCCGGCCCATAGTGATAAGATGGCTCCCCGTCTACACCACAAGGAGTTTCCGTCATGATTCGTCTGGGCGTGGTCGGATACGGCGGCCGGATTCACTATGTCGTCAACGACGCCATCCGCGGGCTGGCGCCGGACGCGCGCGTCGTCGGGGTCGTGGACCCCGATGAGGCTGGCGTCCGCAAGCGATTGGGCGACTGCGACAAGCAGGACGCCGTCTTCTACAAGAGCCTCGACGAGATGGTCCGCCAGGCCAAGCTCGACGCACTCCTGATCGGCACACGCTGCAACCTGCACGCCGTCTACGGCGCCGAGGCCGCCAGGTACGACCTGCCGCTCTACCTGGAAAAACCCGTCGCCATCAGCATGGAGCAGGCGATCGCCCTGGAGAAGGCCTTCGAGAGCTCACGCTGCCAGGTGGTGGTGAGTTTCCCCTTGCGCGTCTCCCCGCTGGGCGATCTGGCCCGCAAGTACGTCGCCCGGGGCGAGATCGGCGAGCCGATCCACGTCCACGCCTTCAACTTCGTCAACTACGGCACGGTCTATTGGGAGCAGGGCTACCGCAATTATTCGATCACCGGCGGGCTGTTCCTCCAGAAAGCCACGCACGACCTGGACTACCTGGCCTACCTTATGGGCAAGCCCATCATCCGCGTCGCCGCGATGCTCACGCGAGGCAAGGTCTATGGAGGGGACAAGCCCGCGGGCCTGATCTGCTCGAAGTGCGACGAGCAGGACACCTGCATCGAGAGCCCGCGCAACCGCAAGCGCAACGGCTCGGGCGGCAACGGCCACCCGGACAAGCCCTGCGTCTTCTCCGTCGACTCTGGGCTTCCGGGCAACCCCACCGTCAGCGCCAACGAGGACTGCTCGAGCGTCCTGATGGAGTTCGAGGGCGGGGCGCACGGCGTCTACTCGCAGGTCTTCTTCACCCGCCGCGACGCCGGCGCCCGCGGGGCGATCGTCAGCGGCTATCAGGGGACGGTCAGCTTCGACTGGGTCCAGGAACAGTTCCGCTACGTGCGCCACCACGCGCCGTTCACGGCGACGGAAAAGGTCGGCCAGGTCGGCAACCACGCCGGCGGCGACCAGGAGCTGGCGTGTGATTTCCTGGGCGTGATCCGTGGCAAGGGCCGGTCACGCACGCCGATCCAGACCGGTCTGGCCAGCGTCTACGCCTGCCTGGCCGCACGCGAGTCGGCCGAGACGGGCCAATTCATGCCCGTCCGGCAGGTTGGTGCGAATCTGCTCGCCCCCGCGGCCCGCTGAGTCATACGCATCGCGGTTGATTCGCAGGCGGGGTCTGTCCTCTTTTTTGCGAAGCAAAACAGGGGACTGACCCCCTCTCCC
>JADZET010000358.1 GCA_020850375.1 Phycisphaeraceae bacterium
GTCGCTGACGTAATCGCTTTTTTCCCTGACGACCGAGGCGGTGCGCTGTGGAATCAACTCCTCCGGTCCTGCCCGAACATGTCCTCGCCGAGGTCTCCAAGGCCCTCGGACGCATCCCCTCGGGCCTGTTCGTCCTGACCGCCCGCCACGAGGATCGCCGCATGGGCATCCTCGCCTCCCTCGTCCAGCAGGTCTGCTTCAATCCCCCCATGGTCTGCGTCGCCATCGCCAAGGGACGCCCGATCATGCCCCTGATCAGCGAGTCCCGCCGCTTCGCCGTCTGCCAGATGGCCAAGGGCGACAAGGTTCTCATGCGCAAGTTCGCCGCCCCGGTGGTCCAGGGCGACGACCCCTTCCTCGGCTTCGAACTCCTGCCCCGCACCACGCTCAACCTCCCCGTCCTCGCCGGCGCCATGGCCTTTCTTGAGTGCGAGGTCACCTGCCACATCGACGTCGACGGCGACCACGACCTGTTCATCGGCTCCGTCCGCAACGGCGGCGCCAAGGACGGCGATCCCTTCGTCCACCTCCGCGAGGACGGCCTCAAATACTAGCCCCGTGACCGACACCCCCCCGCAATCCGACGCCCCGGATCTCTCCCTCCCGCGCCGCCGGTACAAGCTCGTCCTCGCCTACGACGGCAGCAACTTCCGAGGCTGGCAAAAACAACCCCCCCCCGGAAGCGCCCCCGGAAGTGCCCCCGCCCCCGGAAGTGACGCCGGTGATCCGGCCGATTCAGCCCCCGGCTCCGCCGGGGGGTACGTCCAATCACCCCCCTCCGCCCCCCGCACCGTCGCCGGTGTGATGGAAGATGCCATCGCCCGCACCGTCGGCCAGCCCATCAAGCTCGTCGGCGCCTCCCGCACCGATGCCGGCGTCCACGCCCTGGGCCAGGTCGCCCACTTCGACGCCGCCACCCGCATCCCCACCGAGCGCCTCGCCCAGGCCATCAACGCCCGCCTCCCCAACGACATCGAGGTGCTCTCCGCCGCCGTCGTCCCCGACACCTTCGACGCCATCACCGACGCCGTGTCTAAACAGTACCGCTACCGCATCTTCAACGCCCCCCAAAAACCCCTGGCCGTCCGCCACCTCGTCTACCACTGCTGGCGGCCCCTCGACCTCGACGCCATGTCCGACGCCGCCCGACGCCTCATCGGCACCCACGACTTCGCCGGCTTCGCCGCCGCCGACCACGGCCGCGTCACCACCGTCCGCACCATCTTCGACTGCCACGTCGAGCTCCACCCCCTGGCCCACGTCGCCGCCTCTGCCTTCTTCCCGCCTTCCAGCGACCCGACGAGCGTCGCATTTGACCTCGCCTCCACCCCCGCCAGCCCCGAGGGACACCGCTTCCCCCCCCGCGAGCTCCACGTGGTCGTCACCGGCTCGGGCTTCCTCTACAACATGGTCCGCATCATCGCCGGCACCCTCGTCGAGGTCGGCTGGGGCCGGCTCATGCCCGAGGTCGTCACCGAAGTCCTCGCCACCCAGAACCGCCGCCTCGCCGGCAGCACGCTCCCACCCAACGGCCTATGCCTCGAGTGGATCAAGCACAAGGAGTGAGGAGTAGGGTACGGGGTACAGGGTACGGGGTAGTCACAAGCGTTCAATCTTGGCGTCTCGGTTCACCGACTATGCCCGCGTCTTTGCTTCCCTGTACCCCGTACCCCGTACCCTGTACCCTATCTCCATGCCCAACATCCTCGTCATCGGCCCTCATCCAGACGACCAGGAACTCGGCATGGGCGGCTCCATCGCCCGCCTCGCCGCTCAGGGTCACAACCTCCTGCTCCTGGACATGACCAACGGCGAGCCCACCCCCCACGGCTCGCCCGAGATCCGCCAGCGTGAGTCCGCCGCCGCCGCCGCGATCCTCGGCGTCCCCCGTCAGCTCCTGGGTCTGAAGAACCGCGAAGTCCAGCACACCCTCGAAGCCCGCCACGCCGTCGCCGGAGTGATCCGCCAATTCCGCGCCGACATCATCTTCCTTCCCTACCCCGACGACGCCCACCCCGACCACCGCGCCGTCACCCGCATCGTCGAGGACGCCCGCTTCGACGCCAAGCTCACCAAGACCGATCTTCCGGGGGACCCCATCTACCCCAAGTGGATGATCTACTACTACTGCACCCACCTCCGCCACGTCGCCGACCCCAGCTTCTGCCTCGACATCTCCGCCCAGATGGACCAGAAGGAAAAATCCATCCTCGCCTACCACTCCCAGTTCGTCGTCCCCGAGAAGAACCGCGCCGTCCTGACCTGGCTCCGACAGCTCAACGGCTACATGGGCAGCCGCATCGGCACGCAGTACGCCGAACCCTTCTGGATGAAAGAACCCCTGGGCCTGTCGAACCTCGACGCCCTGGCGTAAGAATCCTCATCGCGCCATCAGATCCACGAGCGGGTGCCCCGCTGCGTCCCGAAGGGCGCTGCGGGCGATGGACCAAACACGCCGCACAAAACCATTTCGCCCCCCGCGACACCCAACGACCTCATGCCCGCGCCCCCTCCGTCGCCGAAGGCATCAGCGGCGTCGTCTTCGCCTTGATCCGCACCGGCAGGACCAGGCTGAACGTCGCCCCGCGCCCCAGGTCGCTGTCGAGCTCGATCCGTCCCCCCAGCAGCTTCGCCAGGTCCCGGCTGATCGTTAATCCTAATCCCGTCCCCCCATACTCGCGCGTTACCGACACATCCAGTTGCACGAACTTCTCAAACACCCGCGCATGGTCCTCCAGCGCGATCCCCGGCCCCTGATCCGTCACACTGATCCTGATCTGCGGTTCTACTCCGGAAGCGCCCCCGCCCCCGGAAGCTCCCCCCGAACTCTCCGTCGCCGCCTCGCCGCTGCCCCCCGCGCCTCCCGCCAGCCCCGCCTCGACCGTGATCATCCCCGCCTGCGGGCTGAACTTGAGCGCATTGGACAGGAAGTTGAACAGGATCTGCTGCACCTTCCCCGGGTCGCTCTCGATCACCGGCAGATCTCGATCCACCTTCAGCCGCATCTCCAGCTTCCGCTTCTCCGCCTGCGGCTTCAGCAGATTGATCAGCCCCTCGAGCGTGTCGCTGATCGACACCGCCGCCGGGTGCAGGTCGATCTTCCCCGCCTCGA
>JADZET010000359.1 GCA_020850375.1 Phycisphaeraceae bacterium
AGCGCTCGGCAGCCTTGGCGTCTTGCGTGCTGATCGTCAATCCCATCTCCCGGGCTTGGTGCTGCAGAGCCTCGATGCCCGCCGCGCCATCGGCCATCAGGGGCAACAGCTTGGTGCCCGTCTTGCCAAAGACCTCCATCGCCATCGCCGCGCGAAGGGCCGGGTCACGGACCGATGCCAACCGATCAGCGATGCGCTTCAGTTGCTCATCCGGCGAGAGGCCCTCAAGGTTCTCAGCCGTCAGCCCCAGCTTGGCCAGAGCATCGACCGCTCCAGCCGAGCCCGAGGCCGCCTCGACGAGTGTCTTTTGCATCTTGCGGATCGACGTCTCGAGGTCCTCCAGGCTCATGCCCGACAATTCAGCCGCGAAGCCCAATTCGCTGAGGGATTCGACACTCACACCCGTGCGGGCGCTCATCTTGGCCAGGTCGTCACCCATGCCGGCAAAGACCTTCGTCGCCGCCAGCAGCGGCGCCACCATCGCCGCGCCCAGGGCCGTCACCTTCAGCCCCAGGCCGCGCACCGTCTGCCCAAAGGCCTCGAGCTTGGCCTGTGCCAGGCGCAGGCCACGGATGAGCTTGCTCGAGTCCGCAAAGAGCTCGACATAGGCCCGGCCGGCGCGGATGCCCCCGGAAGTTGCTGCTGGTGACATGGGCGATCTCCGTGATTACGCCTGCCCGCTCATCTCCTTGCCCTTCTCCAACCCCGCGTTGTACGAGTCCTCCTTCTCCTTGCGCAACTTGGAAACACCGAAGAACAGCCCCAGGATCCCCGTGGCCGCGGGCAGGACAGGTCCGAGCACGGGCACGCCAGCGAGCGTCGGGCCCACCTCATCCAGGGCTGAGAGCGTGAGCTGATTGAACGTCGCCCGGATGGCGTTGGCCTTGTCGATGTTGGCCTTCCACTGCGAGCCCGTGCGTTGCACGTCGCTGAGCCAACCCTGGTACTCGCTCTCGGCCTCGTTGAGCGAGGTCGTCGCCGGCAACCCCACTGTCTGTTGAATGGCGTTGGGGGTGCGGACCTTGACGACGTCGCCCATGTCGAACCCAGCACAGGCGGCCAGGAGCACGGCCAGGAAGACCAGGACCACGATGAACACGATGGTCTGCGTGCGCGTCATGTGCGTTACCTCCGCATCTGCATGAAGGCTTGTTTGAGCACGCCCAGGTCGTCGATGGCGATGGCCTCATCGCGCTGGTCGATCCGGGCATAGGGGTCAAAGTCACGGGGTTTGAACGGCCGACTCTTCTTCGGATCTCGGTGCGTATTGGCGAGCATGGCGAGGATCGTCGACGTGTGGCTCCACGCTTGGCGGCTGCGTCCCTCGGCCATGGCCAGGAGTTCCCGCAGCGTCAGGGGCCCGGGGTCGACGCCAACGACGCCGGCAAGCTCGTAGACGAGCCGCCAAGGGTCGTCGCGACCGTGGCCTCGAGGTCGAGCCCGTCGATCCGCGTCTCGATGCGTGCCACCGCCAGGTCGATCATCCGCCGCTGCATCTGGACGACCTTGACCAGGTCGCCGCGATGCAGCCCTCGGAAAAAATCTACGAGTTCCTCATAAAACGCCGTCTGCGCCGCCAGGATCGCATCGCCCCCCAAGGCCGCGGCGAACTGCTCGTCGCTGACGCCGCCCCCTTGCCGCTGATCCGCCTGCGGCTTGATCAGGGCGTAGATCACATCGCAGAGCAAGAGCACGTCCGTGCCCAGGCGCGTGAGCAGAGGCGGATCGCCCGCCTCGAGCTCGAGCAGGTTCACCCCCACGAGATTCCTGACGCGTTTGACCGCGTCAAGGGTGAGCTGGATCGTCCACGACCGGCTGGCGTTGTCGGCGAAAGTTTTCATGTTAAGCCCCTCATTGACCGATGATAGAACGTGGTGTACACTTACGGTGTACACAGGAGTCTGGCCATGCGAAAACTCAATGCCCGCGAGGCCCGCCAGCGATTCAAGAGCATGCTTGAGGCCGCCAAGCGAGGCCAAACGACCTTGATCACCCAACGAGGCAAGACGGTGGCCCGCCTGGGACCCGTCGAGCCCGAGGAGCAGCCGGCGCTACCGGACCTGTCGAAGTTCCGCGAGTCCATCCGCGTCAAGGGCAAGCCCTCGCCCTCGACGGTCCTTGAGGAGCGGCGGAAGGCCCGGTTCTGATGATCTACCTCGACACGAGTGTGCTGGTGCCGTGCTACTGTCCCGAAGCCCTGAGCGTCAAGGCCCAGAAGGCCGTCTCGGCGGCCAAGGGACTGTCGATCAGCCCGTTGGTGGAGGTTGAGTTCCATTCGGCTGTCGCCATGAAGGTCCGAAGCGGCGTGCTGGAAGTCCAGGGCGCCAGGCAGGCCTTGCGGATCTTTGCCGACCACCGAGCGGACGGGATCTACCAGATGGTGTCCGTCGAGGCGGCGCAGTACACGCTGGCCCAGAACTGGCTGTCGAAGTTCACCACGCCCCTGCGCACGCTTGACGCCCTTCATCTGGCCATTACCGCAAGCCACGAAGCATCGCTGCTGACGGCCGACGAAGACCTGGCGCAATCGGCCGAGCAGTTGGGCGTGAAAGTCGAGTTGGTGCGCTAGCGACGGCATTCAGCTCCCTTCAATCCAATCCCTGAAGGCGGCGAGCTTGGCCGTCACGCTGACGGTGATCGCCTCTTCGAGTTGTTCGCCGCGACTGAACGACGTGATGGAAAAATCCCCGTCCGGCCCTTGGCCCCCGGCCTTGTCGAGGATCTTGAGCGCCACCGTGCCGGCCGCGAGGAAAGCGTCTTTGATGGCCGTGAATCCCGCGTCGGCGGGGTCCCAGACCATCTCGAACTCGCAGGTACACTCGCGGAGCGTGGGGGCCGTCGCTCGCCAACCCTGGTTGGCCCGGGTGGTGACGTCGGCCTCTCCCGCCTCGAGGGTGAGTGTGACGTTGCGGACGTTGGTCATCTCAGTCGCGGCCGTGGTGCCGGCAGCGCCGAAATAGAGCTTGGCGTTCATCCCCAAGATGAAGCTGGGCATGGTTAGGTCCTCTCGTGGTTATCGTTTAACACTGTCCGCCCACATCGCCGGCAGCTTGGACTTCTCGGCCTCGAGGGCGGGGCCCATGAACGACCGCTGGCGGTAGTGTGCAGCTAAGGTCTTGCCGCGACGCTTGAGCGTGGTGGTGCCGCCATGTTCGAGCAGCGACGGCGCTTCGCCCTTGCCGAAGGGCACCGGTCCGACCACGACGGATCGTTTGCCCGGGTCGAACCCGAAATAGATCAACCGCCGCAGCGATCCCTCGTGCGAGTGCGGCGGACTTCCGGGGGCACTGCCGCCCTTCTTCCGGCGGATGCTGCGCTTGGCCGTGGTGCGGACGAACGCGCCGAAGCGGCTCAGCACGCGCCGCGTGGTCTTGTCGACTGCGCCCAGCACCGCCGGGCGATCGAAAAACATCGCTTTAAAGTTCACCTGGATCACGCGCCCACCCCCCGCAGGAGCATGCCTGCTGCCGAAGGGAGGGCGAGTGATCCAGCCTCCCAGGCGTCGAGGAAAAACCCCGAGGTTGGGTGGGCGGAGATCAGTCCCACCCCGCCCGTGGGGTATGTGGCGTCGGTGGCCGTGCGGATGGTCACCCAGTCCGCATCGCCGGCGGCCAGCTTCTTAAGGACCAGATGATTGCCATCCGCCTCGAACCGCAGCGACAGGGGCGGCGGCGAGGTCAGGATGGGACTGCCCAGGGGCACCATGGCGCCGCTGTCGACCCGGATCAGCACCGCATAGCCGTAGGCGCTGCCGCCCTTGTAGTAGTAGGGGACGTAGCCGCTGCTCACGCCCTCTTGCAGGCGCAGGCCGCCGGCGAACGTGTTGGCGCTGGTCAGCGCGATCTCGGCCGGGATCTGGACCTGGGTGAACTGCTTGATGGGATCGATGCCGGCGTCGAGCCAGTGGTAGACGGTGTTGAGGCCGCCGGTGGCGAAGTTGCCGTCGGAATTGATCGTCGCCCCCAGCACCTTCACCCAGGAAGACGCCGGGTTGGCCTCGATCGCCCCCGGAATGTTGAACAGGTCAGTCGGCACGCTCACACCTCGAAGTAGACGATCCAGCCGCTGCACTGCACGGCCGCGCTAAGGAGCAGGGTCAACGCTTCCCCCGTGTTGGTGGCGAACCAGTACTGCTCGCGGTCCCCCGGAACAGGCAGGACGAACCCACCATTGGCCGCCAGAGCCAGGGCGGCGCTCACGGCCGTACCCGTGTCCGCCGGGCCGGAGTAGAACGTCGCATTCACTGCCCCCGCCGCGATCAGGCACAGGCCCAGGACACACAGCTTCCTGCCCGCCACCCCGGAAAGGAGTGTGTTGCCCGCCGCGCCGTTAAAGGCGGCGTTGATCTTGGCCCGCTTGATCTCGACGATCCCGCCCGTGCAGACGAGCAGTTCACCCGCGTCGGTCACCGCCACGTCGGCTGCACCCATCCACTTCTTCGTCACGCTCATGGCTTACCTCAGGACGCGATAGGTCAGGGTCAGAACACTGGTGAATTGCCGGAACTGTTCAAGGTGATCGGGGGCGTAGATCGGCGTGTTCTCACACCGCACCCACGCTGCCTCAGGAAGAGCAGCCAACTTCCGAGAGCGGAGGTAGCTCGCGATGGCCTCGACGAGCGACATCAAGGCGTCGGTCTCCGCCTGCACCTCTTCGCCGAGCTTCTTGAGCACGCCCACGTCGATCTGGACGTCCATCTGCATGAGCGTGCGCGTGGCCCCGGTGCTCTCCACGCCCTTGGGCACGACCACCACGCGGAGGTCCTTGAGTTCCTTCAGGTCGAACGTCGGCTTGTAGTGCCGCTGGGCCACTGCTTGACCGGCAAGAGGGCTGGTCGGCGAGTTCAACTCCGCCGTCACGGCGTCGGCGATGTCGAGGATGGTGGACATCAGGGCTTGCTCGCGTGATGTTCGAGGGTCTGACGGATCCAACGCACGTCCGCGGCGATCTCGCTGGCCTGTTTTTCCAGGGCGCGAAGGCGGCCCTCGTGATCGATCATCTGCAGCGACTGGGCGTGGACCTGGCTGAGCACGTTCGCCCGCTCGGTCGAGGCGCTCC
>JADZET010000360.1 GCA_020850375.1 Phycisphaeraceae bacterium
AGCGCTCGGCAGCCTTGGCGTCTTGCGTGCTGATCGTCAATCCCATCTCCCGGGCTTGGTGCTGCAGAGCCTCGATGCCCGCCGCGCCATCGGCCATCAGGGGCAACAGCTTGGTGCCCGTCTTGCCGAAGACCTCCATGGCCAACGCCGCGCGAAGGGCTGGATCACGGATCGACGCCAGCCGATCCGCGATGCGCTTAAGCTGCTCATCCGGCGAGAGGCCCCGGAGATCGTCAGCCGTCAATCCCAGTTTGGCCAGAGCATCGACTGCCCCCGCCGAGCCCGAGGCCGCCTCGACGAGCGTCTTTTGCATCTTGCGGAGCGAGGTCTCCAGGTCCTCCATGCTCATGCCCGACAGTTCCGCCGCGAAGCCCAATTCGCTGAGGGACTCGACACTGACCCCCGTTCGGGCACTCATCTTGGCCAGGTCGTCGCCCATGCCGGCAAAGACCTTCGTCGCCGCGAACATCGGCGCCACCATCGCCGCGCCCAGGGCCGTCATCTTCAGCCCCAGGCCGCGGACCGTCTTCCCAAAAGCCTCAAGCTTGGCCTGAGCCAGGCGCAGCCCACGGATGAGCTTGCTCGAGTCGGCAAACAGCTCGACGTAGGCCCGGCCGGCACGAATGGCGTTGGTATTGCTGGCCATGCACTACGCTCCTTGCGCAGGCGAAGTGCTGATCTCCTTGCCCTTCTCGAGCCCCGCGTTGTACGAGTCCTCTTTCTCCTTGCGCAGCTTCGAGACGCCGAAGAAGAGCCCCAGGATCCCCGTGGCCGCGGGCAGAACGGGGCCGAGGACGGGCACACCGGCCAGCGTCGGGCCGATTTCATCTAGGGCCGAGAGCGTGAGCTGATTGAAAGTCGCCCGGATGGCGTTGGCCTTGTCGATGTTCGCCTTCCACTGCGAGCCCGTGCGCTGCACGTCGCTGAGCCAGCCCTGGTACTCGGTCTCGGCCTCGTTGAGCGAGGTCGTGGCCGGCAACCCCACCGTCTGCTGGATGGCATTGGGTGTGCGGACCTTGACGACATCCCCCATGTCGAACCCGGCACAGGCAGCCAGGAGCACGGCCAGGAAGACCAGGACCACGATGAACACGATGGTCTGCGTGCGTGTCATGAGTGTTACCTCCGCATCTGCATGAAGGCTTGTTTGAGCACGCCCAGGTCGTCGATGGCGATGGCCTCATCGCGCTGATCGATCCGGGCGTAGGGGTCAAAGTCACGGGGTTTAAACGGCCGACTCCTCTTGGGATCTCGATGGGTATTGGCAAGCATGGCCAGGAGGACCGACGTGTGGCTCCACGCTTGGCGGCTGCGTCCCTCCGCCATGGCCAGCAGTTCCCGCAGCGTCAGGGGCCCGGGGTCGACACCGACGACGCCGGCAAGCTCGTAGACGAGCCGCCAAGGGTCGTCGCGACCGCCGCCTCGAGGTCGAGCCCGTCGATCCGTGTCTCGATGCGTTGCACCGCCAGGTCGATCATCCGCCGCTGCATCTGCACGACCTTGACCAGGTCGCCGCGATGCAGCCCCCGGAAAAAATCCACGAGCTCCTCATAAAACGCCGTCTGTGCCGCCAGGATGGCGTCACCCCCCAGGGCCGCGGCGAACTGCTCATCGCTGACGCCGCCTCCCTGGCGCTGGTCCGCCTGTGGTTTGATCAGTGCGTAGATCACGTCGCAGAGCAAAAACACGTCCGTGCCGAGGCGGGTAAGCAGCGGTGGATCGCCTCCCTCTAGTTCGAGCAGATTCACCCCCACGAGGTTCCTGACGCGTTTGACCGCATCGAGCGTGAGCTGGATGGTCCACGATCGGCTGGCGTTGTCGGTGAAGGTCTTCATACCCGATCTCCTTGAGATTGGCGGCGAAGGAACGTAGGTTGTTGTCGTCCTGGGAGCGTGCCATGCGGCGGATGTCGATCACGGAAGTCAGGCGTCACTTCGGCAGCGTTCTTGCCGCGGCCAAGCGCGGGGAATCGACCCTGATCACCCGTCGCGGCGTGCCCGTGGCCCGCATCATGCCAGTCGAGTCGGAGTACCAGCCGCCACTGCCTGATCTGACCGCGTTCCGCGCGTCGATCGCCCGCAGGGACAAGCGGCGCAGTAAGCGTTAGCTCCCTTCGATCCAGTCCCTGAAGGCGGCGAGTTTGGCCGTCACGCTGACGGTGATCGCCTCTTCGAGTTGTTCGCCGCGGCTGAATGACGTGATGGAGAAATCCCCGTCCGGCCCCTGGCCGCCGGCCTTGTCGAGGATCTTGAGGGCCACCGTGCCGGCCGCGAGGAAAGCGTCTTTAATCGCCGTGAACCCCGCGTCGGCCGGGTCCCAGACCATCTCGAACTCGCACGTACACTCGCGGAGTGTGGGGGCCGTCGCTCGCCAACCCTGGTTGGCTCGCGTGGTGACGTCGGCCTCGCCGGCCTCAAGGGTGAGCGTGACATTGCGGACGTTGGTCATCTCCGTGGCGGCCGTAGCGCCGGCAGCGCCGAAGTAGAGCTTGGCGTTCATCCCCAAGATGAAGCTGGGCATGGTTAGATCCTCTCGTGGTTACCGTATAACGCTGTCCGCCCACATCGCCGGCAGCTTGGGCTTCTCGGCCTCGAAGGCGGGCCCCATGAACGACCGCTGGCGGTAGTGGGCGGCGAAGGTCTTGCCGCGACGCTTGAGCGTGGTCGTGCCGCCGTGCTCGAGCAGCGCCGGCGCTTCACCCTTGCCGAAGGGCACGGGCCCCACGACGACGGATCGCTTGGCCGGGTCGAAGCCGAAGTAGATCAGCCGGCGGAGTGATCCCTCATGCGAGTGAGGCGGACTTCCGGGGGCGCTGGCGCCCTTCTTCCGCCGAATGCTGCGCTTGGCGGTGATGCGAACGAACGCACCAAAGCGGCTGAGCACGCGCCGCGTGGTCTTGTCGACCGCTCCCAGCACGGCCGGCCGATCGAAGAACAGGGCTTTAAAGTCGATCTGGATCACGCGCCCACCCCCCGCAGGAGCATGCCGCCCCCGGAAGGGAGAGCAAGCGATCCCGCCTCCCAGGCGTCGAGGAAGAAACCCGACGACGGATGCGCGGAGATCAGGCCGACCTTGCCCGTGGGATACGTGGCGTCGGTGGCCGTGCGGATCGTCACCCAGTCGGCGTCGCCGGCGGCCAGCTTCTTAAGGACCAGTTGGTTGCCATCCGCTTCGAACCGCAACGACAGTGGCGGCGGCGAGGTCAGGATGGGACTGCCCAGGGGCACCATGGCGCCGTTGTCGACCCGGATCAGCACCGCATAGCCATAGGCGCTGCCGCCCTTGTAGTAGTAGGGGACGTAGCCGCTGCTCGCGCCCTCTTGCAGGCGTAGGCCGCCGCCGAACGTGTTGGCGCTGGTCAGCGCGATCTCGGCGGGGATCTGGATCTGGGTGAACTGCTTGACGGGATCGATGCCGGCGTCGAGCCAGTGGTAGACGGTGTTGAGCCCGCCGGTGGCGAACTGGCCGTCGGAATTGATCGTCGCGCCCAGCACCTTCACCCAGGAAGACGCGGGGTTGGCCTCGATCGCGCCCGGAATGTTGAACAGGTCACTCGCCACAGTCACACCTCGAAGTAGACGATCCAGCCGCTGCACTGCACGGTGGCACTGAGGAGCAATGTCAACGCTTCGCCGGAGTTGGTGGCGAACCAGTACTGCTCGCGATCCCCCGGCATGGGCAGGACGAACCCGCCATTGGCCGCCAGGGCCAGGGCGGCACTGATAGAAGTGCCCGCATCCGCCGGCCCGGAGTAGAACGTCGCATTGACCGCCCCGGCCGCGATCAGGCACAGACCCAGGACACAGAGTTTCTTGCCCGCCACCCCCGGAAGGATCGTGTTGCCAGCCGCGCCGTTGGAGGCGGCATTGATCTTCGCCCGCTTGATCTCGACGATCCCGCCTGTGCGGACGAGGAGCTCCCCCGCATCGGTCACCGCCACGTCGGCTGCACCCATCCACTTCTTCGTCACGCTCATGGTTTACCTCAGCACGCGATAGGTCAGGGTCAGAACACTGGTGAACTGGCGGAGCTGCTCAAGGTGATCCGGCGCGTAGATCGGCGAGTTCTCACACCGCACCCACGCGGCCCCCGGAAGGGCGACGAGCGGGCGCGATCGCAGGTAGCCAGCGATGGATTCCACGAGCGACATCAGCGCATCTGCCTCCGCCTGCACGTCCTCGCCGAGCTTCTTGAGCACGCCGATGTCGATCTGCACGTCCATCTGCATGAGCGTGCGCGTGGCCCCGGTGCTCTCCACGCCCTTGGGCACGACCACCACGTGCAGGTCCTTGAGTTCCTTGAGCTCGAACGTCGGCTTGTAGTGTCGCTGAGCCACCGCTTGGCCCGCGATGGGGCTGGATGGCGAATTCAACTCCGCCGTTACGGCGTCGGCGATGTCGAGGATGGTGGACATCAGGGCTTGCTCGCGTGATGTTCGAGGGTCTGGCGGATCCAGCGCACGTCCGCGGCGATCTCGCTGGCCTGTTTTTCCAGGGCGCGAAGGCGGCCCTCGTGATCGATCATCTGCAGCGACTGGGCGTGGACCTGGCTGAGCACGTTCGCCCGCTCGGTCGAGGCGCTCC
>JADZET010000361.1 GCA_020850375.1 Phycisphaeraceae bacterium
CAGCTTCCCAAGCTGAATGTCGCCGGTTCGAATCCGGTCACCCGCTTTGCCCCCCTTCTATGACGGCAACCATTCCCCTGCCTGCATCATATGCCGACCGGACGGGCCGGCGGGGTGTGGATTGCCCGGCCCGGTCTTAACTTGCGGCCTGAGTCTGACGATAAAAAGCCTGATCGCTCCTTGGCCGGCGCCGGGGCGACAAATTTTTTTTGTTTTTCGTGAACTGCGCCTAGCCCTGCCCCGTAGAACTGGGTGACGCGGACGGGAACGCGACCCCGTCCGACGACCATGTGACTTCTCCTTTCCTCCTTGTGCGTGCGTGACGCAGACGTGAAACGACCCCTTCGCCGCAAGCGACGGGGTCGTTTCATTTGCCGGCCCAACGACCCGAGCAGACTGCCACACCCAGCGGACGGGTTATCGGAGCATCCCCCCATGGCTCGGGGGCTGGTGAACGACGTAACCCCTTTGCTAATCCGCGCCGAGGTGGCCTGGGGCGTTAAGTGGGCGGGGTGTTCGGACGATGTCTTCCTTGCGGTCTGTAACGGATTTACCGGCCGGGTAAGTCGTCGGCCCATGGTGGCAGCGTGCCACCGCCGGGCGGGCAGGAAACCAAGCCGGGGGACATGCAGGAGAGCCTGGACGTTGTCAGCTGTCACGCCCCTTGACGTCGAGTCCGTCACCGCGGCCACCCCCCCCACCGTGGCCACCGTCGATCGAACTGCCCCGCCGGGGCGGGAGGTGGTCCTTCGTGCGGGCAGGTGGAGCTGGCTCGGCGAGCTGCGCGAGCTGTGGGCCTACCGCGATCTGGTCTGGCTGCTGGGCCTGCGCGACGTGCAGGTGCGCTACAAGCAGACGGCGCTGGGAGCGGCGTGGGCGGTGCTTCAGCCGCTGATGACGATGGTGGTGCTCAACCTCTTCTTCGGGCGGCTGCTGGGGGTGGCGCAGCACGTGCACGGGATCCCGTACCCGATCTTTGTGATCGCGGGGCTGCTGCCGTGGACGCTCTTCTCCACGGCGGTGACGGCCTCGAGCAACAGCTTCGTCACCCACGCGGGGATCCTCCAGAAGGCCTACTTCCCGCGTCTGGCGGTGCCGATCGCGGCCGTGGGGGCGCCGCTGGTGGACTTCGCGGTGGGGCTGGTGGTGCTCGCGGGGATGATGGCCTGGTTCAGCGTGCCGCTAAGCTGGAAGCTGCTGTTCTTGCCGCTGCTCCTGGCCTCGACGCTGACGGCGGTGCTGGGGATCGGGATCCTGCTGGCGAGCATCACGGTCTGGTACCGGGACTTCCGGCACGTGATCGGGTTCATGCTGCAGGTCGGGTTCTTCCTGACGCCGGTGATTTATCCGGTCAAGATCGTGCGCGAGGAGTTCCAGGCGCTGCTGTCGCTCAACCCCATCGGGGGGGTGATCGAGGCGTTTCGGGCGGTGATCCTGGACAAGCCGATCCCGTGGATGCACTGGTCGATCTCCGCGACGGTGGGCTGCCTGGCCCTGGTCGTGGGGCTGATGCACTTCGTCCGCATGGAGCGCCGCTTCGCGGACGTGGTGTGAACTGACGCGTCACGTATTGAGAGAACGCAGGATGAGCCAGGATGTGATCGAGATCGAGGGTCTGAGCAAGCGTTACCGGCTGGGCCGGCTGCGTGATCCGCAGGCGAACGTCGGCGAGGCGCTGGTCAACGCGGGCCGGCGGGCTCTGGGGCGGCTGCGCCGATTCGGCCGTCCGTCGGACAACGGGCAGGACGCGAGCTTCTGGGCGCTCGACGACGTGAGCTTCGCGGTCGAACGGGGGCAGGTGCTCGGCGTGATCGGCCGCAACGGCGCGGGCAAGAGCACGCTGCTGAAGATCCTGTCGCGGATCACCGAGCCGACGCGGGGGAAGGTGACGCTTCGCGGGCGGGTGGGCAGTTTGCTCGAGGTGGGCACGGGGTTTCACCCGGAGCTGAGCGGGCGTGAGAACATCTTCCTCAACGGGGCGATCCTGGGGATGCGACGGCGGGAGATCGCGGCGAAGTTCGAGCAGATCGTCGAGTTCGCCGAGGTCGGGCGGTTCCTGGACACGCCGGTCAAACGATACTCGAGCGGGATGTACGTTCGGCTGGCCTTCGCGGTGGCGGCACACCTTGAGCCGGAGGTGCTGATCGTCGACGAGGTGCTGGCGGTGGGCGACGCGGGGTTTCAGAAGAAGTGCCTGGGGAAGATGGGCGAGGTGGCGGGCGAAGGCCGGACGGTGCTCTTGGTCAGCCACCAGATGTCGGCGATCCAGAGCCTGTGCCATCGGGTGGTGGTGCTCGACGGCGGGCGGGTGGCATACGCGGGGAATACGGCCGAGGGCGTGGGGCATTACCTGCGGAGCCTGCGTCCGCAGAGGGGATCGCAGGACCTGATCAGCCACACGGCTCGCCAGGGCGACGGGCGGATCACCATCCAGTCGATGCAGCTCCGCGACGCCGAGGGGCACGAGATTGACCGCGTGATCTGCGGTCAGAAGTTGGTGCTGGCGATCGGGTATCGGGTGCAGGGCGGGTCGGCGGTCAGCCGGGTCGTGCCGAGCTTCGCCATCCGGGACAGCCGGGGGGTGTCGCTGATCCTGCACCGCAGCAGCTTCCTTGGGCAGCGGTTTGACGACCTGACGGGCGAGGGGGAGTTCACCTGCGTGATCCCGCGACTGCCGCTGACGGCGGGGCAATATGAAGTGGGGCTGAACATCGAGGTGGACGGGCGGGTGAGCGACAACCTCGTGGCGGGGGGATTGAGCGTTGAGGACGGTGACTTTTTCGGGACCGGTTGCGGGGGCCACCCGGGCCACAGCCCCGTGCTGATGGAAGGAGACTGGGCATGCCAACCGCTCAGGGCCGCCTGAGTCTGGGTCGTCTGCTGCCGCCACGGGAGTGGTGGGCGGAGTGGGTCCTTGGACGTGTGCTGCGTCGGTACGTGCCGGTGCGGCATCCGTGCGGGTTTGAGCTGTTGTTTGAAGCCCGGGAGCGGCCGGTGCACACGATGAGGCACGGGTTCGACGATCGGGGGCTGATCCGCTGCCTTCAATCGCGGCTGCGAGCGGGACAGACGGTCGTCGACATCGGCGGTTGCCGGGGGGCGGTGACGATCGCGGCGAGCCGGGTTGTTGGGCCGACCGGACGGGTGATCTGTTTTGAGCCGGACCCGGACAATTACGCACGGCTGCTGCTGAACCTTCGGCGCAACGGGTCGCCGGACAACGTGACGGTGGTGAGCGCGGCGGTGTTCGACCGCGAGGGGCAGCTTGAGTTGCAGCAGTTCGGGCACGAGGCTCGCGGGTGGAGCACGCTCGGGCGGTTCGAGCTTGATGGACACCGACCGGTGGCCAGCGTGCCGGTGCGGACGGTGACGCTCGATGGGTACTGTCGGGAGAACGGGATTGAGCGGATCGACGTGCTCAAGATCGACGCCGAAGGGGCTGAGCCGCAGGTGCTGGCCGGGGCGCGGGAGCTGATCGGGCGCGGGGCGGTTGGTGAGGTCTACTTCGAAATCTCCCGCAAGCCGCTCGAGGGACTGGGGCACACGGTTGACGACGTGCTCAATCCGCTGCTGGGGCTGGGGTGCCGGTTCGAGCTGGTGCGGGTCGATGGATCGACGCAGGTGGTCGAGCCCGAGGCGATCCACCAATCGTCCTGGGGCGACTACCGGGCGGTGCTGCCCGCGGCGGACACGACGCGCGCGGCGGCGTGAGGACTGTGGGGCAAGCGAGGAGCATGCCATGAGCCAGGGGCTGCTGAGACTGGTGCGACGAGCCGAGGACGCCCTGCAACGCCGGGAGGATCAGGCGCTGCGCCGGCGCGGGCTGGCGACGGCGAAGCGGTTGTTCGCTGAGCATTCGCCACTGCGGCTGGACCTCGGCTGCGGGGGGCAGGCGAGGGAAGGGTTCGTGGGCGTGGACCTGTGCCCGTCGGCGGACCTGCACTGGAATCTGTGCTGGGGGCTGCCGTTCCCGGATGGGAGCGTGGCGGAGATTCGTTCGGACCACTGTCTGGAGCACCTGCCGTTGACGACGGTGATGACGGTGTTGCGCGAGGCGCATCGGGTGCTGCGGGACGGGGGGCGGCTTAGCTTCACGATCCCGCACGTCGATCCCTACCTCGACGCGTATCGCCGGGGGGATGCGGCCTTTCTGCAGGAGAAGATCTTCGACGTGCCGGCGGGGACGGACGTGCTCTACGAGACGCCGTTCGACCGGATCGCGTGGCTGCTGCACCGAGACGGGGAGCATCGGTCGCTGTTCGATGCGGCGTCGATCGTGGCCAAGGTGCGGCGGGCGGGGTTCGGCGAGGCCTGGACGCGGGGATATGACGCGGCGCAGGACATTCATCCGCGGTTTTCCTCGTGCTATGTGGAGGCCGTCAAGTGATCCTGCTCGGCGACATCTGCCCGGGAGTGTGGCCGTCGCGGATGGACTTCGGCGACGCGTGGGTGCTGTGCAACCTTGAGGGGCCGGTGTGGGACC
Organism: Phycisphaeraceae bacterium; assembly: GCA_020850375.1. The sequence goes on from JADZET010000361.1 coordinate 4,484, forward strand.
GTGCCACGCCGCCGACGCCCGCGGTCAAGGCGGGGCCGACGCTGTATTCGAACACGCTGCCGGCGACCGGTGGGCCGGTGGTGGCGAGCCTGGCCAACAACCATCTGATGGACCTGGGCACGGACGGCCTGACCAGCACGCTGGTGCAACTGGCCCTGCGGCATTGGGTCGGCGTCGGGGCGGGCGGGAATCTGGATGAGGCGCGTCGTCTGGTCATGATCGACGACCACGGGACACGCGTGGCAGTGATCGCCTGCGCGGAGGCACAGTTCGGCGTGGCGGGGACGCAACGCGCGGGGGTGGCGGAGATGGGGCCCTGGGTTCATCGGGCGATTGCACGGGCTCGCGAGCAAGCGGATGCGGTGATTGTCAGCGTGCATGCGGCGCTCGAGGCGTCGCCGTGGCCGGCGCCGTGGCTGCGGGAGCTGTATCGCTCGTGGATCGACGCCGGGGCGGCGATCGTGCACGGTCACCATGCGCACGTGCCGCAGGGGTATGAGCATTACCGGGACGGGCTGATCTTCTACGGACTGGGCAATGCGCTGGTCGACCCGGCCGCGTGGAAGGACCGGCCGCACGGGCTGTGGTCGGTCGGGGCGGATATCCGCTGGAGCCATGGTCGGCCCGAGGCGGAGTTGCTGGCGTTCCGCTGCGTGGAGCAGGACCGGACTTTGATGCTCGAGCCGGGCAGTCTGTCCGAGTCTGACGTGGCGGGATATTGGCGCGATGCGATGGAGCCGCTCAAGGACGAGCCGCTGCTGCACGGGCTGTGGCAGGAGGCGGCGATCCGGGGCTATGAGCATCACTACCGGCAGTACCTGCGGCTGGGAGGCGTGGGCGGTCGGGCGAGCGTGCGGCCGTCGTGGTGGTCAAGCCTGCGTCGGCTGGGGCGAGCCGAGAATGCCACGCAGCCACGGAACTGGGACCTCTTGCTCTGGCACGTGCTGTTCGCCTGCCCGAGCCATCAGCACGCGATCGCCGAGGCGTTGGGCGTGCTCGGCGGGGAGCGGCCGGACCTGCGCACGGCTCGGACGAGGGAGCTGGCGGATCGGTACATGCCCTGGTCGGTCACCACGCTGGGCGGAAGGGAGGCGGCATGAGCGCGGCCGTCCCCCGCACAGAGCCGTTGGCCGTCACCGACTGGCTGGCGTCGGAGCCGGTGTTCTATCACGAGAAGACCGGGGCGGTCGGTCGGCGGATGCGGGACGTCTTCGACCCGGCGGACTTCGAGTTCGACGGGCAGGGGCTTCGCAACTACCTGACGTTCGGCTACAGCGTGCTGGGGCGGACGCCGGTGCGGCACGTGCGGATGCTGCCGCCCTGCTGCCGGCTGATCCGCGACGGGGCGACGCCGCGGGTTGAGCGGGATGCCGACCCGGCGTTGGCGTGGCTCGGAAGGACGACGCACGAGCATGACGTGCTGGACCTCTTGAGTGATCGCGTGCGGCAATGGGAGGGGCAGTCGCGCGGGGCGATCGTCATCCCGACCAGCGGCGGGTTCGATTCCCGGCTGCTGACGTTGATGATCCGGGATCGGCAGCGGGTGCGGGCCTTCACGTATGGGCTGAGCGACCGGCAGGCACAGTCGACGGAAGTCGTCCACGCCGAGGCGCTGGCGCGGACGCTCGGGACGCCGTGGCGGATGATCGAGCTGGGGGACTACCACCGTGAGTTTGACGCGTGGGACCGGCTCTTCGGCCCGAGCACGCACGCGCATGGGATGTACCAGATCGAGTTCTACCGCAAGGTGCTCGAGCAAGTGGCGTACGGCTCGCCGATGCTCAGCGGGATCGTCGGGGATCTCTGGGCGGGCAGCGCCCCCCTGCCGACGATCGAACGGCCCGAGGATCTGGCGCGGCTGGGTTACTCGCACGGCATGAACGCCGATGCCTCGCAGTGCCTGCTGCCCCGTCTCGGAAGTGACGACGAGGCGCGGGCGTATCTGGCGGAGCGGCGCGCGGTGCTGGACGACCCGGCGATGCGGATCGTCGAGCTGGTGCGGTTCAAGATGGTGCTGCTGCGCTACCTGCTGCTGGTGCCGGGGACGCTGGGGCTGCGGCCCTGGTCGCCGTTCCTGGACGTGGAGGTGGCGATGTCGATGGTGCGGCTGCCCGAGCAGCGGCGGCGGAATCGGCAGTGGCAGCGGGACTTCTTCGCGCGTCAGGGCGTGGACTTCGAGTCGATGGGGCTGGCGTCGAGCCGGGCGAACACCCTGAACCTGCGGGCGATGGAGCGCGTGGCGCCGCCCCCGCTGGATGAGCGGCTGCTGGGGCAGATCGTGCGGCGGGATTACGTGCGGCGGATCAACCGGCACGTGGCGGGGCGAACCTTCAGCGACGCGGTGACGCAGGGACGGCTGAGCCTGGCGGCGGAGCGATGGACGCCGCGCCTGGCGCGTGGGGCGCGGGAGCGCCGGCTCGAGGCTTACTTTGCGTACCTGGCCCTCAAACCTCTGGACAACCTGCTGCGCGCCCGGGAGGCGGGGAGCGGCATTTATCCGTCGGCCCGAGCGGCCTGAATGAAAACCCTTCCGGCCGCGGCCGGACCGTGAGCATGACCATGACGATGATCGCCACACCGAGTTCGCACTACCAGGGCCAGGCTGGGCGGCAGTACTTCGCCTACCAGAACGCGGGCGGGTCGCGGCGGGGGCGGATCAACGCCCGCAAGTTCGCGGCGTTCGTCGGGGCGGAGGACGTGGTGCTGGACTTCGGGTGCGGCAACGGGTCGATGCTGGCCCACCTCGACGCGCGGGAGCGGATCGGCGTGGAGGTCAACCCGGCGGCGCGGGCGACGGCGATCGCGATGGGGTTGACGTGCCATGAGTCGCTGGCCGCGGTCAAGGACAACAGCGTCGACGTGGCAGTGTCGAATCACGTGCTCGAGCACGTGCCGTCGCCGCTGGCGTCGCTGGTGGAGCTGCGGCGCGTGCTGCGGCCGCAGGGGCGGGTGGTGCTGTGCCTGCCCATCGACGACTGGCGGACACAGCGGACGTTCACCAAGCCTGACATCAACCGGCACCTTTACACCTGGACGCCCCGGCTGCTGGGCAACCTCATGGTGGAGGCGGGGTACAAGGTCGGACAGGTCAGCGTCCTGACCCACGCGTGGCCCGAGCGTTCGTGGGAGTACTGGGACAGCAAACTGCCGGTGAGGTGGTTCGACGCGCTGTGCTGGTGGACGTCGGTGCGGCTGCGCCGGCGGCAGATCATCGCCTGGGGGATCAAACTGTGAGCCGGCCCCGCGTGAGCTTCGGCATCATCGTGCTCAACGGCGAGCCCTTCCTGCCGTACTGCATCCGGGCGCTGTATCCGTTCGCGCACCAGATCCTGGTGGTCGAGGGGGCGTGTCCGGGAGCGGCGGCGGTGGCGACGCCGGATGGGCACTCGACGGACGGCACGCTCGCGACGCTGCGGCGCATCGAGGCGGAGGAGGACCCCGAGGGCAAGATCACCGTCATCACGGCTGAGGATTACGGCTACGCAGATGGCTTCTGGCCGGGGGAGAAGGACGAGCAGTCGCGGGCGTATGCGTCGATGGCGACGGGGGATTACCTGTGGCAGGTTGATTCGGATGAGTTCTACCGGGCGGATGACATGGCCCGGGTGCTGGACATGCTCGAGCGAGACCCGTCGATCACGGCGATGAGCTTTCATCAGATTCAGTTCTGGGGCGGGTTCGACGCGTTTGTCGACGGGTGGTACCTGCGGCGCGGGGGGCAGGAGTTTCACCGGCTCTTTAAGTGGGGGCCGGGACATCGGTACGTGGCGCATCGGCCGCCGACGGTGGTCGACGATCAGGGGCGTGACGTGCGGCGGGTGCATTGGCTGAGCGCCCGCGAGACGCGCCGGATGGGGCTGAATCTTTATCACTACTCGCTGGTGCTGCCGTCGCAGGTGCTGGGCAAGAGCGCGTACTACGCGGCGGCGGCGTGGTGCCGGCGCAAGGGATTGGTGGATTGGGCGCGGCAGGCGTACCTGGAGCTGGGCTGGCCGCTGCATTGTCACAACGTGTATGACCTGCCGGGATGGCTCGAACGGTTCACGGGGAAGCACCCGGAGCAGATCCGGACGCTCATTGACGATCTCGCAACGGGACGGCTGAAAGTTGAGCTGCGGCGGACGGATGACATCGAGGCGCTGCTCGGCCGGCGGTGGTACCGCGCGGCGGTGGCGGCGCTCAAGGTGATCGAACCCTCCGACCGTATTTATCGCCGATGCCGGCGGCGGGTGCTGATCTGGGAGGGCTGGCTAGTCGGGCGCGCCAAGCGGTTCGTGCCCTTCGCGCGGGTGAATGGTCAACCCACGAAATCCCCGGAGGCCGCACGCCCGTGAAGATCCTCCAGGTCAACTCGTCCGACATCGGCGGGGGCGCGGAACGCGTGGCGCTGAGCCTGCATCACGCGCTGCTGCGGCATGGCGCGCAGGCCAAGCTGGCCGTCGGACGGAGGCGGGGCCTCGAGCCGGGCGTGTTCCAGATCGACCAGGCCACGCATCATGGTCTTGCGACGCAGCTCTGCCTGAGCCTGGCAGACAGCCTGCACCCGCGCGATCGCTGGCCGGATGTTCCGGGTCGGGTGGCGCAGCTCCTGCGGGCGGTGGCTCAGCCACGTCGGACGCTGCGACGCCGGCTTGGGCGCGAGGATTTTGGTTTCCCCGGCTCATGGCATCTGCTCGAGCAGGCGGGGTTCACGCCGCGGCTGGTGCATGCTCACAATCTGCATGGGGGGTACTTCGACCTGCGCTGTCTTCCGAGGCTGAGCGAGACGGTTCCGGTGCTCCTCACGCTGCACGACGCGTGGATGCTCAGCGGGCACTGCGCCCACAGTCTCGGTTGCACACGGTGGCGGACGGGGTGCGGGGGGTGCCCGGACCTGTCGATCTATCCTTCGGTCCGCCGCGACGCGACGGCTGGCAACTGGCGGCTCAAGCGCGATCTCTACGCCCGCTGCCGGCTGCGTGTCGCCACGCCGTCACGGTGGCTGATGGAAGAGGTTGAGCGATCGATGCTCGCACCGGCGGTGATTGAGTCGCGGGTCATTCCCAATGGCGTGGACCTGTCGATCTTCCGGCCGGGCGACAGCGACGCGGCGCGAGCTGCGCTGGGGCTTCCGCGGGAGGCGGACATCCTGCTGTTCGCCGCCAATGGGGTGCGGAGGAATCCATTCAAGGACTACGCCATGCTCGAGCGGGTGCTCGAACGGCTCGGGAGCGGCAAGGCTGCCGGTGATCCTGATCGCGAGTTAGTTCTGGTAGCGCTCGGTGAGGAGGCGCCTTCGCGGCGGATCGGGCGGGCGGAGCTGCGGTTCATCCCGCCGGTGACAAATCCGGGTGAGGTGGCCAGGTATTACCAGGCGGCGGACGTGTATCTGCACGCGGCGAGGGTCGACACGTTCCCGACGGTGATCCTCGAGGCGATGGCGTGCGGGCTGCCGGTGGTGGCCACGGCGGTCGGCGGGGTGCCGGAGCAGGTCCGCGATGGGTTGGATGGTTTTCTCGTGCCGGCGGGCGATGACGAGGCGATGGCGAGTCGGGCCGCGTGGTTGCTCGAGGACGCGACGCGTCGGCAGCTCATCGGTCGGGCGGCGCTCAATCGTGCGGACGCGTGCTTTGACCTGAACCAGCAGACGCGGGCTTATCTTGACTGGTACCAGGAGATTTTGGCTATTCCGCAATCCGTGAGCACACGGAGGGCGGCTTAGCCGTAGAGCAGCGATGCCTAGCACACTCAATAAGGTGGCGGTCATCAGCGGCGTCTGGCCCCCCCACCGCTCGGGCGAGGCGGAGTATGCCCTGCACCTGAGCCGGCAACTGGCGGCGGAGGGGATGGACGTTCATGTGCTGACCGGGACGAAAGTTCCGGGTGAGGAACAGGGGCGGATCAGCACGCGTCCGGCCCAGCGGCTGACGGTGCATCCGATCATGCCCGGGTGGTCGTGGCGGGATTGGCCGCGGGTGCGGCGGTTCCTCAAGGCGGGACGGTTCGACGCGGTGTACGTCGTCTATGTCGGGTGGATCTATCAGCGCAAGCCGATGATCACCTTCCTGCCGACGCTGGCGAGGCGTGTGCTGCGCGGGGCGCCGGTGGTCAGCATTCTGATGAGCGTCTCGGGGGCGGACCCGGCGTCGCAGAGCTTGATGAGCCGTGCGGTGCATCGGCTGGTCCGCGCCTGGAGTGGGCGAAGCGCGAACTATCACCTGGGGACGCTCGCGGGCAGCGATGGGCTGGCGTGCCTGGGGGATGATCATCGTGAGCGACTGGGCAGGATCGATCCGGAGGCCGCCGGACGATGCCAGGCCATCCCGCCGGGGCCGCCGATTCATGTGGCGAAACATTCGAGGAAGATGCGGGGGGCGGGGGATGCGGGCGTCGACGCAGCTCGTCGGCATCTTGGGGCATCGTCGGGCGGCGACTTTCTGCTGGCGTATTTCGGGTTGATCTACCCGGTCAAGGGGCTGGGCACGTTGATCCAGGCTTTTGCGCGGGTCGCGGCGGTTCGGCCGGGGGCGAGGCTGGCGATCATCGGCGGGACGATCGCGGACGAAGACGGCAAGAATGATCGGTACCTGCACGAGCTCAAGGTGATGGCGCGAGAGTTGGGCGTGGCCGACCGCATCGTGTGGACGGGGGCGTTTGACAGTCACACCGACCAGGCGTCGAAGTGGCTGTGGGCGTGCGACGCGGCGGTGCTGCCTTGGGACGTGGGGATGCGGCTGAATAATTCGTCGCTGGCGGTGGTGGCGGCGCACGAGCTGCCGCTGGTCGCCACGCGGCCGACGGCGTCCGAGAAATCGCTGGTGTACGAGGGCAACGTGCTGTTCTGCCCGCCGAAGGATCCCGAGGCGCTGGCGGATGCGATGCTGCGCGTCGTCGACGATGAAACTCTTCGGGCCAGACTCTCAAGCGGGATCGCGGAACTGTCGAAGAATCATCTCACATGGCCCGTCGTGGTGGAGCGGCTGCTCCAACTGACACACGACGCCAAGGATCGCAAGGGGCGGAGGGGAGAAAGCTCCGACCCGACCGGCGAAAGCCGGCGGCCTCGGTTTAGACACCTCGCGGATCGCGTCCTGTTCCACAGTCTGGCCTGGTGCCTCCGCCGCCGGCTCCCACGGAGCCTGCGTTGGCGGCTGCACGCGCGGGTGCGGGCACTGATGGGCAGGATCGGCCCGTTGACGGGCGACATGGTGGTCCGGACGGTTCATGGGTTCCGGTTCCACGCCCAACGCGATGAGCGGTTGGGCAGGCACGTCTACGCCACCGGTGACTATGAGCCGGCGACGGCACGGCGCATCGCGGCGTCGCTGCGGCCGGGCGACGTGATGGTGGACGTCGGGGCCAACGCGGGGTTCTTCAGCCTGCTCGCGGCCAGGTGCGTCGGGGGCAAGGGGCGGGTCCATGCCTTCGAGCCCAGCCCGACGACGCGGCAATGGCTGGGGCAGAACATCGCGATCAACCGTGCCGCAAACGTGATCATCCCTCACGCCCAGGCCCTGTCCGACAAGGCGGGTACGCTTGAGCTTCACCAGGGACCGGTCGATCACTCGGGGGTGACATCGCTACGGCCGATCCAGGGCGCCAGCGCGGTGCACCAAGTGCCGGTGGCGCGTCTGGATGACTTGCTCGCCCCGAGCAGGCCCGTGCGGCTGATCAAGATCGACGTCGAGGGGGCGGAGCTGCTGGCGCTGCGGGGGATGACCCGCACGCTGACCGCTCACCACCCGGACCTGATCATCGAGGTGACGGACGAGTTCCTGCGGTTCATGGGCGGGTCGGCGGTGGAGCTCCGCGAGATGCTAGCGGGGATGGGGTACGCGGGCTACGTCCTCGATCACGAGGGGTTGCGGCCCTGGCCGGCGGGGTTGGGCGAGGTGCCGGCGGAGTTCCCGCCGCAGTTCAACGCGTTTTTCACCGTCGAGGCCGCGGAAGGCCGACTTTCTATCGAAGCGGAGCGGGCCCGACGGGCCGCGTGAGACGATCGGACATCCGTATGGATCAAGCCATGAACGTGCTCTACCTGACCAACAACCCGCACCTCGGCAGCACCGCCCGGACGCTGCAGGACTGGCTCTGCCTGGGGCGCGAGCGAGGGCTGCGGCCCCTGGTCGTCGTGCGTCAGGCAGGGGCGCTGAGCGCGTGGTTGTGCGAGGAAGGGTTCGAGCACCTGATCGACCCGATGCCGTGGCCGGATCGCAGGCATCCGATCCGGAGCCTGCGAAGCCTCAGCCGTGTAGCACGCTGGGCGTGGCGACGGGACGTGCAGATCATTCACTGCAACGAGCACAACCTGCACCCCGTGGGTGTGGCGCTGCGGCGGATCCTCCGCAAGCCGCTGGTCACGCACACGCGCTACCTGCTCGATCCGTCCTTTAGTCAATGGGCCTTCGCGGGGGCGGAGCGTGAGCCCGATGCGCTGCTGTGGACATCCGACCGGCAGCGTCGCGACAGCCAACCCGCTGTCGACGGCGTAGTCGAGAAGAACATCCAGCACCTGGTGCCCCTGGGGCTGAGCCTGCCTCGCTTCGAGCGAGCGGCGGCGACGGGGCCGGCGATGCGGCGGGGGTGGGAGCTACCGGCGGGGAGCGTTGTGGTCGGGACGGCCAGCGCGCTGCGGCCTCGTAAACGCATCCATGAGTTCATCGAGATGATCGGGCGGCTCGTTGCCGAGCACCCCAGCGTCGTCGGCGTGATCGCTGGGGCGGCGGTGGCGGGCGATGAGGGCTATGTCGAAGAGCTTCACCGGCAGGCCGCGGAGGCGGGGATCGAGAAGCATCTTCTCTGGCTGGGGCACCTCGACGACATCCGGCCGTTCATGGGGGCGATCGACATCTTCGTCAGCACCAGCGAGTACGAGACCTTCGGGATGAGCGTGCTCGAGGCGATGGCCGCGGGCAAGGCGGTCGCGGCGTACGAGGGCGGGTCGGTGGGTGAAGTGCTGGACGCTGCGGGGCTGATCTACCCGACAGGCGATCTCGAGGGCCTGACCGCCGGCGTGGCACGGCTCGTAACGGACGAGCACCAGCGTCATCGCCTCGGCGGGCTGGCGCGGCATCGCGCGGCAACGACGTTTAATCCCACCCATTCGCTCGAGAAGCTCATCGGGCTGTATCGCCAACTCAACCCGGCCATCGCGGCCGACCTCACGCCCGGGCCGGGCAGGAGGGCGGCGTGAGCGTGATGAGCTTCCTGCGTCCACCGCCGCCGCGACGTGTGGCGATCATCAGCCGGGCCCCCTTCCTGGGGGGGGCTGAGGTGGCGGCGCAGCGTTTGGCGACGGGATTGAGTGAGACCGGCTGCCATGTCGTGTGTGTGCTCGGGCAGGAGGGCGACGCGGCGGAGCTGATGCGGCAGTCGGGGCTGGACGTCCGCATCGCGGCGATGCCCACGACGGATCGCTGGCACTGGCTGCGCTACAGCCGGGCGAGGTACGCCCTGCGATCGATCTTCAAGAAAGACGGCATCACGGTCGCGCACGCGAACGATCTGCCCTCGCACCAGATCGCGTCCGACGCGGTCCGGGGGCTGCCAATCGCTCGCGTCTGTCACCATCGCTTCCTGTACGACGCGGCCACCACGCGTTGGCTGCTGAAGTTCGGGGCTGAGCGACATCTATTCGTCTCGCGGGGGCTGCAGGAGCTGCTCTATCAGCCGGCCGACGGCCAGGGGATGACGCTCGAGGACGTGATGCCGGCGGAGCGGTGCGGAGTGGTCTATGACGGGCTGCCGCTGCCCGTCGCGCCAACGCCCGGACAGAAACGCGAGGCTCGCCGGCAGCGGGCGATCGATCCGGATCACGTCGTGGCGGTCTTCACGGGGCAGGTCATCGAACGCAAGGGCGTGGCGGAGCTGCTGCGGGCGTGGGCGCTGCTGGAGCGACGCGTCGTCACGGGGCGGGCGGCCGCGGAATTGATCATCGTCGGCGACGACCTGGCGGGGCATGGCGAGTACCTGCGTCGGATGAAGAGCCTGGCCCGTGAGCTGGGCATCGACGTGCGCTTCGCGGGCTTCCAGAAGGACGTGGCCGAGTGGCTGACGGCGGCGGATTTCGCCGTGGCGCCGTCGCACTTCGACCCGCTGGGCAATGCGGTGCTCGAGGCGATGGCCGTGGGGCTGCCGGTGATCGGGGCGGAGGTCGGCGGGATCCCGGAGATGATTGACCGGGATGAGACCGGGCTGCTGGTGCCGCCGCGAGACCCGCACGCGCTGGCGCACGCGTTGCGGACGTTGATTCTTAATCCTGAGCTTCGCCAGCGGCTCGGCCGGACGGCCCGGCGGCGCTGCGAGGAGCGGTTCAGCCTCCGCCAGCACGCGCGGGCGGTGCTTGACGAGTACCAGGTCGCGGAACGCGGCCTCCACCACCGGAAATCGGCATGACAGACGCCCTGGTCATCACGGAGAATTTCCCCCCGCGCGTCGGTGGCAGCGGGCGATGGCTCTACGAGCTTTACCGTCGTATGCCGGACTACTCGTCCTATGTGCTAGCGGGGAAGATTCCGGGGGAGGCGGGAGAAGCGGGGCCGACGGAATTGCCGGTCGAACGGCTGGACTTGACGTTCCCCTCGTGGGGCGTGCTCGATCCGCGATCGGGCGGGCTTTACTGGCGTGCGTTGCGGATGGTCATCAGACGCTGGAAACAGCTTGGTCGGCCGGCGATCCATGCGGGGCGGTGCCTGCCCGAGGGGCTGCTGGCGTGGACGATCCATAGCCTGTATCGGTCGCCTTACGTCTGTTACGTGCATGGCGAAGAGCTCAACACGATGGCGTCGAGCCGGGAGCTTTCGTTCCTGGCCCGGCGGGTGTTTGGATCGGCCCAATGCGTCATTGCCAACAGCCGGCACACGGCGGGGCTGCTGCTGCGGGATTGGCGAGTTAAGGACGATCGCGTGCGCGTGCTGCATCCGGGCGTGGATGTCGAGCGGTTCCGGCCGGCGGCGTCGGACGTGGCGTGGCGCAAGAGCGTCGGATGGGGGGATCGGCCGGTGCTGTTGACCGTCGGACGGCTCCAGGCCCGCAAGGGGCATGACCGGATGATCGAGGCGCTGGCGGAATTGTCCCGCCGAGGCGATGCGTCAACATGCTACGCCATCGCGGGCGACGGCCCGGAACGCTCGCGGCTTGAGTCTCTTGCCGGGCAACATGGCATGCGAGACCGCGTGCTGTTCATGGGACGGCTCAGCGAGGAGGAACTGCTGCGCTGCTACCAGCAGTGCGAGGTGTTTGCGCTGCCCAATCGCACCGTGGCGGGCGACTTCGAGGGATTTGGGATGGTGCTGCTCGAGGCCCAGGCGTGTGGCAGGCCGGTGATCGCCGGCATGACGGGCGGCACGGAGGAAGCCATACAGCCCGATGAGACCGGGCTGCTCGTCGATGCTGACAGCGCCGTCGTGCTCGCGGATGCCGTGCAGGGATTGATGCGCCATCCGGAGCGTCACCTCAAGATGGGCTACCGAGGTCGGGCGTGGGTGCGGGAGTGTTTTGATTGGTCCGTGCTGAGCGGGCAGGCGCGGGCGATCTTTGCCGAGTTGTCGCCGAAGAACGTGCGGGGCGTCAGCCCTTGCCGCGCGTCTGGATCACGCCCGCTCGCAGCTGATGCCGTCGGTTGAAGACCCGCCAGAAGACCAACAGCGAGATCAGCATGCAGCCGGCGGCACTGGCGGCGCCGATCATGAACATCACCACGATCTGATACTTGACAGCCTGCAAGGGGTCGGCGCCGGCGAGGATCTGGCCGGTCATCATCCCCGGCAGAGAGACCAGGCCGACGACCATCATCGAGTTGATGATGGGGATCATGCCCTTACGCACGGCCTCGGCGACGGGCTCGCGGGCGGCTTCCCAGCGCGTGGCGCCCAGGGCGAGCTCCATCTCCAATCGCTCGCGTCGCTGGCTGAAGACCTCGAGCAGATTATCCATGCACAGGGCGACGCCCGTGAGCGAATTGCCCAGGATCATGCCCAGGAGCGGGATCATGTAGCGCGGGGCGTACCAGGGATGCGAGCCGATGATCACGCCGGTGACCAGCCATGTGGTGATCAGGCCGCAGAGGACCAAGGTCAGGAGGCTCAGCCACGTCGCGCCACGCAGGCGACGCGTCGAGCGGTCGATCGTGGCCCGACTCGCGGCGGCGAACATCACCGCGACGACGGCCGCGATGGCCCAGGGCTGCTCGAACTGGAAGACGTACTTGAGGACGTAGCCGATCAGGAGCAGTTGCACGACCGTCCGTGCGGAGGCGATGGCGAGTCGCTTTTCCAGGCCCAGTCGCAGGGAGACGCTCACGGCCCCGGCGATCAGGACCAGGCCGGCGGCGAGGGTCAGGTCGAGGTAGGTCAGCGGGATGGTCGTGGGGTCGGACATGGGTTAGGGCTTGTACGAGTTCAGGTCGAGGCGTTTGGGCGTGTGGTTGGCGTGGTGGGTGACAATCATGACCGCCAGGCCGCGATTGCGGCATTCGCCGTCGACCAGGCGCTGCGTCGCCTCGGCCGCGTCGGTGTCGAGGGCGCTGGTGGGTTCGTCCAGGAGAAGTACCAGAGGCTCGACGAGCAGCGACCGCACGAGGCAGACGCGCTGCTGCTGGCCGACGGAAAGCTCGGACGCGGGTTGGTCGAGTCGGGTCGGTTCGATGCCGATCGAATCGAGCCATTTCGCGGCCTTCGCTCCGTCGTATCCGCAGCCGTTGGCGCAGCGGTAGGCGAAGGGACGCTGGAGGTTCTCCCGCACGGTTCCGCCGGTGAGCGTCGGTTTCTGCTGCATGAGGACGACCTGGCGGCGGAACGTCGGCCAGCCGATCTCGTCGCCGGATCGGCCACGCAGGAGAATGCGGCCAGACAGCGGGTCGGTCAGGCCGGCGATGGTTCGCAGGAGCGTCGTCTTGCCCAGGCCCGAGGGGCCCGTCACCGCCAATTGCTCGCCGGGCTCGAGTGACACGTCCAGACCGCGCAGGAGCTCCACGCTTCCCGCGCCGATGGACAGTTGTTCGATCGCTAACAGCCCCGCCATCGCACGGCCCTTATTGACCGAGGAATTGACTCATATCGGGCATGCCGGGGAGGTTCATCCCGCCAGTCATCTCGCGGAGCTCTTCCTGCATCATCTCGCGGGCCTTGGTCAGGGCGGCGTTGCAGGCGGCGGCGATGAGCTCCTCGACCATCGCCTGGTCGGCGTCGCTGCCCTGGCCGGCGAGCGCGGCGACGAGCGGGCGATCCACTTCGACGCGCAGGACCTCGAGCTTGCCGTTGACGGTCACGCGCACCGCGCCGGCGCCGGCGTCACCCTCGGCGGTCCGCTCGGCGAGGCGGGCCTGGAGCTCTTCCATCTTCTGGCGGATCTGCTTGGCCTGGCCCATCATCGACGCGAGGTTCTTGAAATTCTCGAACATCAGGCACAACCTTCCTGGTTATCCGTTCTCGTCATCCAACTCGCCCGGAAGCACGTCGACGTCGCCGACATCGATCAACGGTAGAGGTTCAACGGCCGGCATCGCCTCGGCGGGTTGATCCTGTCCGGCCCCGGCCGGGCGGACGCCCACGAGCGTCGCGTCGAAGTGCTCGAGCACACCCTTGACCAACGGCCAGTCCAACGCCCGGCGACGATCAGCCTGCGAGGCCGCCGAGGAGGTATGGCCCGCCGGCGCCTCGACCTCCCCCGCCGGCGGCATCGCCAATTCGACGCGGACACTGCGGCCCACCGCGGCCTGAAACATCTCGGCGAGCTGCTGACGCTGACGCTCGCCGACGAATTTCTGGATCTCACGGTGGCCGGGCTTGGGCGCGAGCCTCGCCACCGCGCCGTCGAAACTGGCGAGATTCAGCAGGCCGATCCAGCTGGCCATGGCGCGTTTGTCAGCTGATTGCTCGAGGATGCGCGACCAGACGGCCGCGGGGGATGCGTCGGGGGGCAGGGGAGAGACGGGATGGGATGGCTCGGGTACGGGGTACGGGGTACGGGGTACGGGGGAGGAGGTGGACGGCGTTGCGGCTGGGCGAGAAACGGTTGAAGCGGGTCGGAGAGTGTGCGTCCCTGTACCCTGTACCCCGTACCCCGTACCCCCCACCGGCCGCGCCTCGGCGGCCTCACTTACTTTTTTTTTTGCCCCCCCGCCCCCGGAAGCGTCCCACGAAACCTCGCCGGCCAAGAGAGCCGTCACGTCGGCCATCTTCTCGGCCAGGGCCAGACGGACGAGCGTGGCGTCGAGCAGGGCGCGGGGGTGCGAGCTGCTCTTGGCTGATCGTTGGAGGTTCTCGCACAGGGCGATCATGTAGACGAGGCCGGCGGCGTCGAACTTCTTGGCCTGGTCGGCGGCCTGCTGGCGGGCCTCGGTGGAGAGCTCGACCAACTCGCTGTCGGGGCCGCAGACGGCGAGCAGGGTCATCTGGTGCAGGCGTTCGACGAGCGACTCGATGAGTTGGTCGAGGCTGATGCCGCGGTCGAGCAGTTCGCCGGCTTTTTGCAGGGACACCGCCACGTCGCCGGCGGCCAGGGCGTCGATCAGGTCCGTGATGAGCTGGGCGGGCGGCAGGCCGAGCATCTGCGAGAGGAGTTCACCCGTCAGCGGCGACTGGCCGGCGGCGAGCAGGCGATCAAGCAGCGAGAGTGCGTCGCGCATCGAGCCGTTGCCGAGGCGAGCGACCTGCCAGACGACTTCCTCCTCGGCCTGGACTTTCTCCTTGGCGAGGATCTCCTTGAGGTGGTCGGCGATGGCGGCGGTCGAGATGCTGCGGAAGTCGAAGCGCTGGCAGCGTGACTGGATGGTGGCGGGGACCTTGTGCACCTCGGTGGTGCAGAGGATGAACTTGACGTGAGCGGGGGGCTCCTCCATGGTCTTGAGCAGCGCGTTGAAGGCGGCGGTCGAGAGCATGTGGACTTCGTCGATGATGTAGATCTTGTAGCGGGCCTGGTTGGTGGGCGACAGGCCGGCGCCGGCGATGAGCTGGCGGGCCTCCTCGACGCGGTTGTTGCTGGCGCCGTCGATCTCGATGACGTTGAGGTCCTCGCCGCGCATGATGGCGTCGGCCATGCGCTGCTGCACGTCCTTGGGGGGGTAGTCCCACTTGTCGGAGGTTCCGGGGGTCGGGGCGTCGGCGACGGTGGCCGGGGCGTTTAAGGCGCGGGCGAGGATGCGGGCCATGGAGGTCTTGCCGACGCCGCGCGTGCCGGTGAAGAGGTAGGCGTGGGCGACACGGCCGCTGGCGATGGCGCTGATGAGCGTGCGGGCGATGGGCTCTTGTCCCACCACCTGGCTGAACGTCACCGAGCGATATCGGCGGGCAAGGACCGTGTATGCCATGGCGAGCCACAAGTTCAGGTGCGAAGAGCCATCAGAACCATTCACCACGGAGGACACGGAGTAAGCCAACATGCTCCAAAGAGAAAGACTTCTTCTGGATCGCCTCGGTGATCTCCGTGTTCTCCGTGGCAAGAGTCCTTGGATGAGGCAAACCATCGCGCGGACAGGCGGCCAGGACACCGGCGGCACCGGGCCGACGCCCCTTAGGGCTGCTCCGGTCAAGGCCTGACCCGGTTCGAGGGCCAACCCGTGCACCGGGCCCGGCCATCTGTCC
>JADZET010000362.1 GCA_020850375.1 Phycisphaeraceae bacterium
ACGAGCGGATGGAGCTGACGCTCCAGAAGCTCGGGGCGGACATCGAACGCGTGGACAAGCCGGCGGTGTGACCCCCGGAAGTGAATCCCGCCATTCCAGGGTGTCACCGGAAATGGAGAAGTCTATGAACGCTCAATTGATCGAGATCCTATGTTGCCCGTTGACGCGGTCGAAGCTGCGCCTAGAGGGTGAGGAATTGGTGGCGGAGAAGCCCGAGGGCGCGGGGTTGCGCTACCCGATCCGCCAGGGGATTCCGATCCTGCTGATCGACGAGGCGAAACTGCCCCCGGAAGTGGCGAGCCTCGAGGAATTCAAGAAGAAGTACGCGGACCAGATCCCGGCGTGACGTCGGCGGGGTCGGCGATGGCGCGAGGCTCGAGCCAGGCGACGACGCCGGCGGCGACGAGGTAAGTCAACGCGGCTGAGATGAGCGTGTCGGAAAAGAAGTGCCCGCCCTGGGCCATGCGGGCGTAGGCGGTCAGGACAGCGTAGACGATCATAACAGTGAAGACCAGGGCGCGACCCATACGGTAGCGGCGCGGCAGGACCAGGGCGATGGTGACGAGCACCATGGCCATCGAGACGTGGCCTGAAACGAAGCTTGCCCCGCCGGATGGCCCCAGTGGATGCCACCAGGGCTGGAAGTCGTGGCTGCCTCCGAATGGGAGAAGTTCAGCCGGGCGATCGCGGCCCCAGCAGCGTTTGAGCAATTCGTTGACCAGCAGCCATGGGCCAAGGATCGCTGAGAGGACCATGGCGAGGAAGCGCCAGCGGTGAACGCGCCAGGCGGGGCGGAACAGGCCGACGAGCAGACCCGCGATCGAGGCGTAGACCATCGCCCAGCCGACCTTGGGGCCGTGCTCGTAGATCCACAGCCAGGGCTGTTGTTCCTTCCCATGCCAGACGCCGGGCAATGCCGGATCGCCGAACCAGCGGGCGACAGTTTGGTCCACGGCTGGCGGTGAGGTGATCAGGGCGGCGAGGAGCAGCAGGGCCATCGCCAGGCGGACGTGGAACCGAGAGGGGCGATCATTGGGCGTGCTAGGCGGGGAAGTCTGCGTCACGACGGGTATTTTACGCGGGTCTGATGATGTCTGTCGGTGGCGGAGAGGTCCTCATTGGCCGGTCCCCTTTTCAGCGGCTACGATGGCGGCCTGTCACGCCCCCGTGGGCCCAGCCACTCCCCCACCGATTCGCAAAGGATCTTGCCTTGCCTCAGCGCACGCTCATCAAGGATCTTCAGCCCGCCCAATTGATCGAGGGCATCTTCGCTATTCATAACTGCCAGCTCGGGCAGACCAAGACGGGCAAGCCCTACATCAAGTGCCTGCTGTCGGATCGCTCAGCGCGTACCCCCGGAAGGATGTGGAATGCGTCCGAGGACTTCTTTAAGGGGCTCCCGACGGACGGATTCGTCTGGGTCGAGGGGCAGGCGCAGCCCTACCAGGGCGAGATGCAGGTCATCATCCAGAACATGTACGGCGCCGAGCCGATGGAGAACGATCTGGATTGGCTGATGCCCAAGACGCGCTACGACATCGGGCAGATGTTCAGCGAACTGACGGGCATTCTCCAGACGGTCAAGAACCCGACGCTGCGGACAATCGTCGACGCGTACCTGGCGGACGAGCCACTGATGGAGAGCATGCGGCGGGCGCCGGCGGCGGTGACGATGCATCACGCCTACATCGGCGGGCTGCTCGAGCACACGCTGAGCCTGGTCCGCTCGGGCCTGGCGCTGCTACCGCTTTATCCGGAGCTCAATGCGGAACTGGTCATCGTGGGGCTGTTCCTGCATGACCTGGGCAAGTGCCAGGAGCTGGCGTGGGACAAGGGTTTTTCCTACAGCGACGATGGGCAGCTCGTCGGGCACATCGTGCGCGGGGCGATCTGGCTGCGTCAGAAGGCCGAGGCGATCAAGGCCGCCGGGACGGCGGTCTCCGAGCCGGTGGTCAACGTGCTCGAGCACATCATCTTGTCGCACCACGGGCAGGCGGAGTTCGGGGCGGCCAAGCTGCCGTCGACGCCCGAGGCGATCTTCGTGAGCCTGCTGGACAACCTTGATGCGAAGCTGAACATGGCCATCGCGGCCACGCGGACCGAGGACCTGGTGGCCAAGGACACGCAGGACCAGGAGAACGGCGACAAGGGCGGGCTGTTCACGGAGAAGATCTGGGCCCTGGACACGCGACTGTATCGGCCGGACCCGACGAAGCTGTAGTCACGCCGAGAATCGATCCATTTTAGATCGGCAGATCGGTCGATCGCAGCCAGTCCACGAAACGGGGGATGCCCTGTTCCACGGTGACCTTGGGGTCGTAGCCCAGGAGGCTGCGGGCTTGGGTGGTGTCGGCGTAGGTGACCAGGGGCTCGCTGGGGGGGACGGGCTGGTCGATGACGACGGCCTTCTTGCCGAGGGTCTTTTCGAGGATCTCGACGAAGCGGAGGTTCTCGACGGGCCGGCCGGCGCCGAGGTTGATGATCTGGTAGTCGTCGGCGGGGCGGTCGATGGCGGCGATGAAGCCGTCGACGACGTCGTCGACGAAGGTCCAGTCGCGCTTAAGCCGGCCGGCGTTGTAGAGGGTGATGGGCTGGCCGGCGGCGATGCTGCGGGACCACTGCCAGGGCATCATGTCGGGTCGGCCGTGCGGGCCGTAGACGTTGAAGAAGCGGAGGATCGTCGTGGGCAGCTTCCAGAGGTGGAAGTAGCCGTGAGCCATCAGCTCCATCGCCCGCTTGGAGGCGGGGTAGGGCGCGAGCGGACGATCGGCGGGGGCGTCTTCCTTGAAGGGGACGGGGGTGGAGGAGCCGTAGACCGAGCCGGTCGAGGCGATGACCATGCGAGGACGAGCGGGGGCGATCCGCCTGGCGGCGTCCATGAGATTCATGCTGCCCTGGACGTTGACGGCGCCATAGATGAGCGGGTGCTCGACGGAGTAGCGGACGGCGGCCATGGCGGCGAGGTGGGCCACGGCCTCGGGCGGGCGATCGGCGAAGAGCTTGGCGAGCAGCTCAGCATCGGCCAGGTCGCCCTGGACGAAGGTGAAACGCTTGTCGGGGAGCAGGTCAGCCAGGTGCAGCTTCTTGAGCCGGACGTCGTAGTAATCGTTGAAGTTGTCCAGGCCGACGACGCTGTCGCCGCGGTCGAGCAGCACGCGCGCCAGGCGTGAGCCGATGAAGCCAGCAGCACCGGTGAGGAAGATGTGCATGGTTGGACCAGGTGAGTCGGGGTGGGAGGTGGGCTAGGAGTCCTGCTCGGAGTCGACGAGCATGAACTTGACCTCGGCCTCGGCGGCGAGGTCGTCGGCGACGTAGGCGCGGCAGCGCATGTGGGCGATGCGGCTGCGGACGCGGACGGCCTCGGCCTCGAGGATGAGCTGGTCGCCGGGGGTGACGGGCTTGCGGATCTTGACGCGGTCGAGCGAGAGCAGCAGACCGAGCTTGCCGGTGTGCTCGAGGTTCTGGGCCACCAGGACGCTCGAGAGCTGGGCCATGGCCTCGACGATCAGCACGCCGGGCATGATCGGCACCCCCGGAAAGTGCCCTTGAAAGAAGGGTTCATTGATCGTGACGTTCTTGATGCCCACGGCGCGGCGGTGGCCGTCGATCTCGATCACGCGGTCGACCAGGAGCATCGGGTAGCGGTGCGGCATCATCCGGCTGAGCCGGCGGATGTCCAGGAGGGTCTGGTGCAACGCCAGGTCCTGGTGAGTTTGGCTAAGGTGCTGGCGGAGGAGCTTGCGGACCAGGGCGTGGTTGAGCGAGTGGCCCGAGCGGGTGGCAATGATCCGGCCCTGGATCGGGGCGCCAAGAAGGTAGAGGTCGCCGATGAGATCGACGATCTTGTGGCGGACGGGCTCGTCGTCGTAGCGGAGGCGATTGTCGCCGAGCGGGCCGTTCTCGCCGATGACCAGGACGTCGCGTGTGGTCAGGTGCTGGCCCCAGCCCTGGCTCTGGAAGGCCTTGGCCTCGGCCTCGAGGACGAAGGTGCGGGCGGGGGCGATGTCGCGGGCGTACTGGCCGTTGGTGGTGGGCCCGAGCAGGAAACCGTGGACCT
>JADZET010000363.1 GCA_020850375.1 Phycisphaeraceae bacterium
ATGGCGGTCTCGTGGGGGAGCGAGTCGGGGCCGAAGTCGACGTGGAAGAGGGGTGAGCCGGCCTCGATGCGGGCGGTGTTGTAGGCCATCCAGCCGATGCCGCGGCCGAGGATGGTGCGCTTGGGCTGGCCTTCGGCATCCGGGGCGGGATCGGGACTGAGCCCCCCTACCGCTTCGGCCAGCGCAGCGTAGACGTCGGCGGCAATGGAGGCGGGGACCAGGACGTGCAGGCCGAGCGGGCCGGCTTCGTCGCGGCGGTGGATGATAAGGGTGGTGCCGCGATGGTCGAGTGTGCGGGCGGAGGCGGGCTCGATGGCGGTTTGTTGTTGGCCGGTGACGTGGTGCAGGAGCTTTGGCGCGGCAGGGCCGAAGAGGCCGAGGTGCACGAAGGCGGCTGAGACGTCGCGGACCTGTACGTCCTCGGAAAAGACCATGCGTTCGACGGCCTGGGCGACGGCGGGGGCGTCGGTCAGGTCGACGTCAAGGAGGGTGCGGTCTTCGAGGTTAACCGCGACCAGGTCGGCCTGGATGCGGCCGGCCTTGTCGAGCAGGAAAGCGCGGCGGGCCTGGCCGGCGGGGAGCGAGCGGACGTCCTGGGTGGTCAGGCGGTGAAGGAGGTCGAGGCGGTCCTTGCCGGTCAGCTCGACCGTGCCGCGGAAGGCCATGTCGAAGATGGCGGCGCCTTTGTGGAGGACGGCGTACTCGGCCTCGTAAGGGCCAAAGGTCTCGACGACCTCGAGGGCGGGCTGTCCGACGTCGGGCGGGGGGCCGAAGGTCAGAAAAATCGCCTCGGCGTCGAGCTGGAGGCGGCGGATCGATTCGAGCGTGGGCATGGGGTCCATGGTAACGGGCCGGTCATGAGAAAGGACGGTATGATATTCGGCCGTCCACACTCCCCCGCTGTTTTTCCCCTTATTTTTATCTCGGGCGACCCCCAGCCCTGGAAGGAAACGAAGTCATGGCGAAGAAGACGATTGCGGACATCGAGGTCAAGGGCAAGACCGTTCTGATGCGCGTGGACTTCAACGTGCCGATCAAATCGGGCAAGATCACGGACGACCGTCGGATCGCGATGGCGCTGCCGTCGATCAAGAGCGTGATCGAGCGTGGGGGGAAGCTGATCCTGATGAGCCACCTGGGCCGACCCAAGGGTGACGGGCCGGAGCCGGAGTTCAGCCTGCAGCCTGCGGCGGAGCGGCTGGGCAAGCTATTGAGCAAGCCGGTGCAGTTCGCCACGGACACGATCGGGCCCGACGCCGCGGCCAAGGCCAAGGCTTTGAAGAACGGCGAGGTGCTTGTGCTCGAGAACCTGCGCTTTGCCAAGGCGGAGAGCAAGGGCGACCCGGCCTTTGCCGGCAAGCTCGCGGCCCTGGGCGACGCCTACTGCAACGACGCCTTCGGGACCTGCCATCGCACGGACGCGTCGATGGTGGCCGTTCCGCTGGCGATGGCGGGCAAGCCGCGGGTGGTGGGCTTCCTGGTGGAGAAGGAGATCAAATATCTCAAGGAAGCGATCGACAAGCCGCAGCGGCCGTTTGTGGCGATCCTCGGCGGCAAGAAGGTCAGCGACAAGATCCCGGTGATCACGAACCTGCTGACGATCTGCGACAAGGTGATCATCGGTGGGGCGATGGCGTACACGTTCTTCGTGGCCCAGGGCAAGAAGGTCGGCACCAGCCTGGTCGAGGCCGAACTGGTCGACAGCGCCAAGTCCATGCTGGCGACGGGCAAGGACAAGATCGTGCTGCCGGTGGACACGCACTGCGCGGACGCCTTTAGCGCAGACGCCCGCAAGCAGGTGGTCGAGGGCGACATCCCCGACGGCTATCAGGGGTTGGACATCGGCCCGAAGTCGCAGAAGCTCTTCGCTCAGGCGATCAAGGGGGCCAAGACGGTGGTGTGGAACGGGCCGATGGGTGTGTTCGAGATGCCGCCGTTCGACCAGGGGACCAAGGCCATCGCCCAGGCGGTGGCGGAGTCGGGGGCGACGAGCATCATCGGCGGCGGCGACAGCGCGGCGGCGGTCGAGCAGCTCGGGTATGCGGACAAGGTCAGCCACGTCTCGACCGGCGGCGGTGCGTCGCTGGAGATGCTCGAGGGCAAGAAGTTCGAGGCGGTGGAGATCCTGGACGAGAAGTGATCGCTCACGCTATCCAAAGACACTTGAGGCCCCCGACAGTGGGGGCTTTTTCCATTCTAAGATGTGGCGTGAAAGGACAAAGACAACTCGGCTATTCATGATTCTCTTCGGCTGTGCCCACAGCCTTGAAGAACGTGTAGCAGAAGACCCCGTCGTCGGCCGCGGTGCGATACAGGTCGCGGATGCCCTGATCGAAGGAGGCCTCATCCATCAGTCCGGCGGCGATGGCGTCGCGACGCACGCCCTCGATCATGGCGGTGAAGGTGTTGCGGGTGTATCCCTCCATCAGGGCGGGCCTGCTGCCGTCAACATAGACCACTCGTGGGTCGACGTGCACGGATCTGAAACCGGCCTTGCGGAGCAGGGGGTAGAGCTGCCGGCCGATGTTGGCGTTTCCGCCGGCCTGGCGCTGAAGCTGCACCTGGCAGTCGATCGCCTGGCGGGCCAGGGCCGAGTCGGGGTGGAAGTAGGCTGAGCCGTGATCGCCCTCGATTACGGTCATGGTGCCGCCGGGTTTGATCAGTCGCGTAAGACAGGTCAGCGCTCTGACCGGTTCGGCCAGGTGTTCGAGGACGAAGCAGACAAACACGTGGTCGAACGAGGCAGGATCGGAGGGCAGCGAGAAGATGTCGGCCTGTTGAAAAGTCACGTTGGACAGGCCGGCGGAACGGGCTTTCTCCCGGGCCGCGGCGAGCGAGCTGTCGGAGATGTCGACACAGGTGAAGGATGCGCCGGGGCTGTTGGCGGCCAGCGTGATCGTCTGCGCTCCGACACCGCAGCCGGCCTCGAGCACGCGGCTGCCCGGGGGGTAGCGGGTGTCGGCGTGGAGCAGGTCGACGAGCACCGAGGCCTGATCGTGCAGGCGGGTGCTCTCGCGGGCCTCGTATCCGTGGACGTAGCGCGTCATGACGGCGCCTTTCGTACTAGGCAAGGGGCCATGATGTTGCGAAGTCCGTCATCGGTCAAGCATGAGGCGGAGCCTGTTGTGCCGGCGCGAGCGATCATCGATTCGATCGAATTGGCGGCCTTGAGGTGTCAGCGTTTGCGGGCCTTGCCGGAGCCGACGGGCACCGGCGAGGAGCCGATGCTGATGTCGTTGCCAACATGGCTCAGAGACAACCTGAGAATCAGGCCTTGATCTGCTCTCATGTTGACGTCCTTGGGCTGGGTCATGCGGGCGGGGGTTGGTCGTTCGGGCTGGGTGATGTCTGCGCGTCAGGAGTGGACGCTGACGCGCGGGGCTTTTGCTCCAGAGCGGCCTTGATCATGATCTGAAGTTGTTCGGAGGTCATGTCGGGATCGCCGCCGCCGCCCCAGGCCTTGGCGGGCAGGACCAGGCCGAAGAACGCCGAGGCCAGCGTGATCAGGCCGCCGCCGATGA
>JADZET010000364.1 GCA_020850375.1 Phycisphaeraceae bacterium
CCCGCGCGGTGACGGCGCCGGAAAGATCCGGCTCCCAGGTGACGGCCGCATCGACCTGCTTCGCCTTGAACATGGCGGCGGCGGCGGGCGCGTCCTGCGTGAAGATGATGTTCTTCTCGACCATCGCGCGATCCTCGGGAGAGAGGCCCGACTGCGAGAGGAGATAGAGCAGCAGGAAGTGCGAGGGCGTGAACTGGGTGCAGGCGATCTTCTTGCCCTTGAGCTCCTCGATCGAGCGGATCGAGGCGAGCGAGACGATGCCGTCGCCGCCCCGCGACCAGTCCTGCATGATCACCGACTTGGCCTTCTGCCCCTGCTCGGCCAGGATCGAGGCCTCGCGCGCCCAGTTGTCGATGGTGTTCCACATGATGTCCACGTCGCCCTTGCGGAAGGCGGCCAGCTTGGCCGCCGGGTCCTCCAGCAGCACGAACTTCACGTCCAGGCCGTAGGTCTTCTTGTAGAGCGAGGAGGGCCCGGGGTCGAGGCCGCCGTTGTAGACGATGCCCGGCGCGTGGCCGGCCCAGGTGTTGATGGCCACCACCAGCGGCCGGTTGAGCTTGCCGCCGCCCTGCAGGCTGGCTGCCGTCACGCCCGTGGCGCCCTTGCCGCGCTCGGGGTCGGCCGGCGCGTCCTTGAGCGCGCCGAAGTCGTCGCTGGCCACCGGCTCCTTGGCGGTCTGGGCCTTGTCGGCCTTGTCGCCCAGCGCCCACTTCCGGATGTCGGGGGCGAAGTTGCGAATGCCGAAGTAGATCGTGACCAGGCCCAGCAGGACCAGGATGGCCTTGCCCATCGGGGTCAGCTTCATGGCGTCGCCTCGCTTTCCAGAAGGGAATCTTAACGCATCGCGCCCAGGCCGTTCTCGGGTCGGCGGGCGCCCGATGTGGCTTGACATCATGGCCACCACGGAGCAGCCTTGCTTCCACGAAGGTGGGACATGCGCAGCTTGAACGCTTGTTGTGTTGGCCTGTCGCTCGGGCTGGTTCTCATGGCGCCGGCGTCCCACGGCGGCCCGGCGGGCTGGACGAGCGGCGGGCCGTACGGCGGCCCCGTCATCTCGCTGACCATCGATCCCGCGGCACCCGGCACGCTCTACGCCGGCAGCGAAGTAGGTGTCTTCAAATCGACGGATTTCGGAGCCACCTGGCAGTCCGGGAACACCGGCCTCCTCAACTTCAGGGCTGGCCCTCTCGCCATCGATCCGGCGAACCCCGACACGGTCTACGTCGGCGTGTCGCAGTACGGCATCTTCAAGTCCACGAACGGCGGCGCGAGCTGGGCGTCAGCCGGCTTGGGCGTGGTTTCGTCGCCGCAGCTCGAGGCGCAGCAACAGCGCGGCGCCCGCCTTCCACCGGGGCGGCCGACGGTCACGGCCATCGCCATCGACCCCACGGCGCCGAGCACCGTGTACGCGGGGGTGGCCTTGAGCCCCAACTTCGCCAGCGGCATCTACAAGTCCACGGACTCGGGCGGCAGCTGGGTGCACGTCGGCGGCTCGCTCGACGGGCCCACCGTGTTGATCGTCGACCCCTCACAACCCACCACGCTTCACGGGGCGTGGGAGTTCGTGGGCGTGCTCAAGTCCACCGA
The DNA here is from genome assembly GCA_020850375.1 of Phycisphaeraceae bacterium. The sequence continues at coordinate 1,588 of JADZET010000364.1, forward strand.
CTCCGGCAACACCTGGGTGAGTAACGGCTACAACGGGTCGGCAAAGGCGCTGGCCCTGGATCCTTCGAACTCCGACATCGTCTATGCGGGCATCTACGCCGGCACCGTGCCGTCGGGGCTCTACAAGTCCACCAATGCAGGGGCGTCCTTCGAGCTCTTCAACACCGGGCTCGAGTCCACGACCGTGTATAGCCTGGTCGTCGATCCCTCGACACCGACCACCGTCTACGTTGGAACGAGCAGCGGCGTGTTCAAGTCCACGGACGCAGGCGTCAACTGGGCGCCCGCCAGCGCCGGCTTCACGACGAACATCACCTGCCTCACGATCGACCCGCTCACGCCGACGACGGTCTACGCCGGCTCGGCGGAGGGCGCGTTCAAGTCCACCGACTCGGGCGCGACCTGGGCTCCGACCAACCAGGGCCTCACCAACGCCTCTGCCTATGCGGTGGCGCGCGTGCCGACGGCCCCCGGCACGCTGTACGCGGGAGGCCGCAGAGGCCTGTTCAAGTCCACGGACGCGGGCACGAGCTGGGCTTCCTCCGGGCTCACGGACCGGGACGTGCGGGCGATCGTCGTGGACCAGGCCCCCGCCACGCTGTTCGCGGGCACGACCAGCGGGGTCATGAAGTCCACGGACGCGGGCGGGACTTGGACAGGGCCGACCCTGGGGGGCGACGATGTGTGGTCGCTCGCCGCGGACCCGGCGGCGCCGGCCACGCTCTACGCTGGCGTCACGAGGGGGCTCCGCAAGTCCACCGACGCGGGCTCGAGCTGGTCCTTCCTCACCTGCCCCTGTGACGGCGACACGGTCGCGCTGGTGGTCCATCCCTCGACGACGTCCACGATCTTCGCCGGCACGAGCCAGGCCGGGGTGCTGCGCTCCACGAACGGCGGCGCCACCTGGTTCCAGGTCAACTCGGGTCTCACGGCTCTCAGCGTGTGGTCGCTCGCGATCGACGCGACGACGCCGGCCACGATCTACGCCGGTACGGGCGCCGGTGTGTTCAGGTCCACGGACTCGGGCGGCAACTGGGTGCCCACCGGGCCGGGCTGGTCGCAGCGCGGCGTGGCGGCGCTGGTCCTCGACCCGGCAGCTCCCGGGACGATCTACGCTGGGGCCGACGGCTCGCCGTTCGGAAGCGGCATCTTCAGGTCCACGGATGCAGGCGCGACCTGGAGCAACGTCAGCCTGAGGCTGCCTGTTCCGCGTTGGGTCACGGGCCTGGTGCTCGATGCTGGGGGAACGCTGTTCGCGGCGTTCACCGACCGCGGCGTGTGGCAGGCGAGCACGCTGCCGGCGCCCTTTGCCAAGGGCGACCTGAACCAGGACGGTCTGCCGGACCTGTTGCTGCGCGCCTCGAACGGCGTCGAGCACCAGGCCTGGCTCATGAACGGCGTGGTGCGAACGAGCGCGGTGACGCTCAGCCCGGATGCGCCGAGC
>JADZET010000365.1 GCA_020850375.1 Phycisphaeraceae bacterium
CGCGGCGGTGAGTTTGTTCATCTTCGCGATGACGACGCTGGTGCTGGCGGACAACCTGGTGCTGCTGTACCTGGGGTGGGAGGGCGTGGGGCTGTGCTCGTACCTCTTGATCGGGTACTACTACGAGAGGCCGGCGGCGGTGGCGGCGGCGAAGAAGGCGTTCATCGTCAACCGGATCGGGGACCTGGGTTTCGCGCTGGGGATCTTCCTGATCTATCAGCAGTTCGGGACGGTGGAGTATGGGGCGCTGTTCGAGGCGGTGGCCCATCAGCACGGGCATGAGGCGAGCCTGGCGGTGCAGGTGATCCCGTTTTTGCTGCTGCTCGGGGCGTTGGGCAAGAGCGCGCAGATACCCCTGTATGTGTGGCTGCCGGACGCGATGGAGGGCCCGACGCCGGTGTCGGCGCTGATCCACGCGGCGACGATGGTGACGTCGGGGGTGTACATGATCGCGCGGCTGCTGCCGGTGTTTGAGCTGTCGCCCTACGCGCTGCCGACGGTGGCGGTGATCGGGGCGGCGACGGCGCTGCTGGGGGCGACGATCGCGCTGGCGCAGTATGACCTCAAGAGGGTGTTCGCGTACTCGACGGTGTCGCAGTTGGGGTACATGTTCCTGGGGGTGGGGGTGGTGTCGACGACGGCGGGGGTGTTCCACCTGTTCACGCATGCGTTCTTCAAGGCGCTGCTGTTCCTGACGGCGGGGTCGGTGATGCACGCGCTGACGGGGCAGCTCGATCTGCGGAAGATCTCGGGATTGGGCGCGAAGATGCCGGTGACCAAGTGGCTGATGTTCATCGGGTGCCTGTCGCTGGCGGGGTTCCCGCTGACGGCGGGGTTCTACTCCAAGGACCTGATCCTGGGGTACACGATGGAGAAAGGTTTAGGGGAGCACGGGCAGGCGCTGTTCCTGGTGCTGGGGATCGTGGGATTGGTCACGGCGCTCTTGACGGCGTTCTACGCGTTTCGGCTGTGGTTCCGGGTGTTCATGGGGCCAACGCGGTACGAGATGGGGCAGGATCACCATGGGGACGAGGAGGGGCATGGGCATGATGCGCACGGGGCACACGGCACGGTGAAGATCGAGCATGTGCACGACGCGCATGAGATGCCGTGGATCATGAATGGGCCGTTGGTGGTGCTGGCGATTGGGGCGCTGGTCGGCGGGTTTGTGCTGCAGATGGGGGGAGCCGAGGGGGTGAGGTATGGGTGGATCGGGGCGATGATCCATGGGTCGACGGCGAATCCGGGGGCACACGGGGGGCATGCGAGTGTCGAGTTGTGGGGGATGGAGTTGCACAAGGCGGTGATGGTGATCAGCTCGGTGATCGCGGTGGCGGGGATCCTGGGGGCGGGGTACTTCCACTGGCTGAATCGCGCGGCGGCGGACCGGGCGGCGGCGATGTACGCGGGGGTGGTGCGGGTGCTGTTCAATAAGTACTACGTGGATGAGGTGTACCAGGCGATGATCGTGACGCCGCTGCGGGGGCTGGGGGGTCTGTTCTACCTGGTGGATCGGATGATCATCGACGGGTTGGTGGCGGGCGTGGGGATGTTGCCACGCTTGCTTGGCTTGGGCGCGGCGACGACGCAGCGCGGCGTGCTGCAAGGGTATGGGCTAGGCATGGCGGCGGGTGCGGCGTTGATCGCGCTGCTGGTGATCCTGGCGAGTTAAGAACACGGACCGGGCGGCCCGGGAACGGGCGGCCCGCATGGACCCTGGACCACGATGTCAACGTTCATTGTCGCGTCACTGCTGCCGATCGTCGCCTTCCTGCCGCTGGTCATGGCGCCGGCGGTGTTCGCGCTGCCGCAGGACAAGATCAAGTGGCATGCGCTGTTGACCAGCGGGCTGACATTCGTGCTGTCGCTGGGGCTGCTGCTGTTCTTCGACTGGGGGAACGCGGAGATCCAGCAGTTCCCGATCCAGTGGACGTGGGTGCGCGGGTTCGGGATGAACTTCGCGTTCGGGATCGACGGGCTGTCGCTGTGGCTGGTGATGCTGACGACGTTCCTGATGCCGCTGACGGTGATGGGATCGTTCAGCGCGGTGCACCATCGGCCACGGGAGTTCTACTTCTGGCTGCTGGTGCTCGAGACGGCGATGATCGGGTCGTTCGTGGCGACGGATCTGATCTTCTTCTACGTGTGCTTCGAGTTCACGCTGGTGCCGATGTTCTTCCTGATCGGGGTGTTCGGGTCGACGGACCGGCTGCGGGCGGCGAAGTGGTTTTTTCTGTACACGTTCACGGGGTCGATGCTGACGCTGGCGGGGCTGCTGTACGTGGCGTGGCGAGCGGCGGGGGTGGGCGTGTGGAGCTTTGACATCCCGTCGCTGGTGGTGGCGGCGCGGCAGCTTTCGGCGACGGAGCAGGGGTGGATTCTGGCGGCGCTCTTGGCGGGGTTCGCGGTGAAGGTGCCGTTGTTCCCGCTGCACACGTGGCTGCCCTTGGCGCACACGGAGGCGCCGACGGCGGGGTCGGTGATCCTGGCGGGGGTGCTCTTGAAGCTCGGGACGTACGGGCTGCTGCGGTTCGCGGTGCCGATGACGCCGGTGGCGCTCATGGCGTACGCGCCGTGGATCGGGGGGCTGGCGGTGGTGGGGATTCTGTACACGGCGTTGGTGTGCTGGGTGCAGAAGGACATCAAGAAGCTGATCGCGTACTCGTCGGTGTCGCACCTGGGGTTCTGCGTGCTGGGGTTGGTGGCGGTGGGGAGCAATCTGCTGGGTCCGACGGGTTCGGTGCTGTACATGGTGAACCACGGGCTGTCGACGGGGGCGCTGTTTTTGTGCGTGGGGATGATCTATGAGCGGTTCCACACGCGGCAGATGAGCCAGATGCGGGGTCTGGCGAAGGTGATGCCGGTGTGGGCGTTCTTCATGGTGTACTTCAGCCTGGCGAGCGTGGGGCTGCCGGGGCTGAACGGTTTTATCGGGGAGTTTTTGTGCCTGATCGGGGCGTTCACGAGCGAAAAGACGATCGGGCCGGGGTTCGCGGTGGCGGCGGGGTTGGGGATGATCTTTGGGGCGATTTACATTCTGTACATGGTGGGGAATGTGGTGTTTGGTCCGCTGGCGCTGCCTCAGGAGCATGGGGCGGACGCGCCGCCGGCGCACGCGGGGGGGCATGGTCAGGGACATCATCACGTGCGGGACCTTTCGGCGCGGGAGATCGGGACGCTGGCGCCGCTGGCGGTGGCGTGTCTGTGGCTGGGGGTTTATCCGCAGCCGGTGATCAAGAGCTTGCAGGCGCCGCTGGCGGTGGCGACGCGGGGGATCGCGCAGGTGGTTGAGGGGCGGGAGCCGGGGGCGGGGGCGGTGCTGGCGGTGGAGGTGGGGGCGCGCCCGGAGGCCTTACTTCCGGGGGCGGGGGCGCAAGAGAAGCATCTAACGCATGATTCGGAGCCGCGGTGATGTCGATGATGGGTCAAAAGCTGGCGTTACTTGGGCCTGAGATCACGCTGGCGGTCGGGGCGTGCGTGTGCCTGCTGCTGGGTCTGTCGCGGAGCCTGGGGGCGCGGCGGCTGACGCCTTGGTTGGCGGCGTTGTCGATCGCGGCGGCGGGTTTGTTCGTTCGGCCGGGGCCGGCGGGGGCGTATGTGCCGCCGTACCTGGGGGTGTACGTGAAGTTCGCGGTGCTGGGGTTAGGTTTGCTGCTGCTGCTGCTGGCGGCGGGTCTGCCGCGGGGGTGGTCGCTGACGGATGACGAGGTGGACGGTCGGGCTTTCAACCCGGGGCTGAGCATGCGGGGGGAGTTCTTTGGGTTCGGGCTGCTGAGCCTGGCGGGGACGATGCTGGTGGCGGGGGCGGGGGATCTGGTGTGGCTGTTTCTGGCGCTGGAGCTGTCGAGCCTGCCGACGTACGTGATGATCGCGATCTCGCGGCAATCGGCGGCGGCGCTCGAGGCGTCGGTGAAGTATTTCGCGCTGAGCGCCTTGTCGGTGGCGGTGTTCCTGCTGGGGTTCACGCTGATCTACGGGGTGACGGGGCAGACGGAGTTCGCGGCGATCGCCAAGACGATCGGGGGGATGGGGTCGATGCCGCTGCTGCTGGTGCTGGGGCTGGTGCTGAGCGTGGTGGGACTGGGGTACAAGATCGCGGCGGCGCCGATGCATTTTTACGCGGCGGATGTTTATCAGGGGGCGGCGTCGCCGGTGACGGCGTTCCTGGCGGTGGTGCCCAAGACGGCGGGGTTCGTGGCGCTCTTGCTGCTGCTACCGTTGGTTGAGCCGATGCCGGCGAGCGTGCGGTGGCTGGTCTGGGCGATGGCGGCGGCGAGCATGACGTTGGGGAACGTGCTGGGGCTCTTGCAGACGAGCGTCAAGCGGATGCTGGCGTACAGCTCGATCGCGCACAGCGGTTACATGCTGATGGGGCTGCTGGTGTCGCGGGCGTCGGGCCCGACGGCGGGGGACATTTCGGCGCTGGGGAGCGGGGGGGGGGCGATCCTGTTCTATCTGGTGGGGTATGGGCTGGCGACGGTGGGAGCGTTCGCGGTGATCGGGCTGCTCGAGCGTCAGGGTCAGGAGGCGGATCGGTACGAGGACTTCGCGGGTCTGGCGCGGAAGCGTCCGGTGCTGGCGGGGGTGCTGCTGGTGAGCCTGCTGTCGCTGATCGGGCTGCCGCCGATGGCGGGGCTGATCGGGAAGATCTATCTGTTCGGGTCGCTGCTGACCGAGGCGTCGGCGCACCGGGAGTACCTGGTGCTGATCGTCATCGCGGTGCTCAACAGCGCGGTGTCGGCGGTGTACTACCTGCGTCTGGCGGGGGTGTGCTTCTTCCAGGCGCCGGCGGAGGGGGTGCGGTCGCCGCACGACGCGCCGAAGTGGGCGGGGGGGGTGATCGCGGCGAGCCTGACGCTGCTGTTGGGATTCGCGCTGCCGACGCCGCTGGTTCGGGCGGCGAAGTTCGCGGCGTTGCACGAGCTGGAGTCCAAGGCGAGATACATCTTCGACAACCGGATCAGCGCGATGATCCCGCTGGACGAGCAGGGTCGGCCGCTGTACACGGCTGATCAGCAGCGGCTGCTGGACGACATGGAGTACTTCCGGAAGTACTACCCGGACGAGACGTGGGTGGAGGACTGGCGGGAGTCCATGCCCGACCCGGGCAAGGGGTCGGAGGCGGGGCCGTCACCGGGGGCGCCCGGGCGCTGAGGCGGGGGCATCGAGCAGGTCGAGCAACGGCTGAGGGTCCGCAAGGTCGGGGACGGTGACGTCGGCGCCGGCCTGGCGGAGTTCGTGCGCGCCGTGGCTGCCGGTGGCGACGGCGAGGGCGAGGCAGCCGTTGGACTTGGCGCAGTGGACGTCGCGGGGGGTGTCGCCGATGACGATGACGCGGCGGGGGTCGGCGTCGGCGGCGTAGCGGTCGCGGAATTTACGCAAGGCCACGGGGACGAGGGCGGGACGGGAGTCGGCCTCGTCGCCGAGGGCGTTGATGAGGAACATGGCGGGGTCGAGTCCGACGGCGGCGAGCTTGATGGGGACGGCGCGGGTGTAGTTGCCGGTGAGCAGGCCCTGGACGACGTCGCCGATCTGGCGGTGACGGCGGTCGAGGAGCTCGACGGCGGCGGCGACCCCGGGAAGGGCGCGGACGTCGCGGCGGGAGACTTGGAACTCGTGCTCGAGCTCGGCGATGTAGTGGTCGTGGAAGGTCTGGTGGTGGTCGGCGTGGTTGTCGAGGTTGTTGATCTCGGCGAGGCGTTGGTAGATCAGGGGGTCGAGCCAGCCGGCGGTCTCGACGCCGTCCCAGGAGAAGAGGTCGCCGAAGAGTCGGCGGCTGACGCGCTGCATGGCGCGGAGGCCGGCGCCGTTGCTGCGGAGGATGGTGCCGTCGATGTCCCAGAGGACGAGGGATCGGGGGGGCGTGGGCATCGCTCGATTCTACACGGCGGGGAGGACCCGGGGCTTGCGCCCCGGCTTGGAGGAAGCCATTTTCCGCTGACCTGTTCCGACGACTCGGCTGCTCAACTGCTCTTCGGAGCTAGGCGGACCAGCGGGAGGCGATCTGGTAGGTGATCAGGGCGGCGGCGTAGGCCAGGACGGTCATGTAGGCGAACTGGAAGATGGGCCACTTCCAGGAGCGGGTCTCGCGTTTGGTGACGGCCTGGGTGGGGAGACACTGCATGGCCAGGACGTAGAAGACCAGGAGGCTCAGGCAGGTGGCGGTGGTGAAGACGGGCGAGCCGTCGGAGCGGGTGGCCTGGCGGAGGGTGTCGTAGAGGGAGGTGGGGTTTTCGTCGGCGGCGTCGGCGCCTACACCGTAGATGATGGCGAGGGTCGAGACGATGACCTCGCGGGCGGCGAGGGAGCTGACGACGCCGACGCCGATCTGCCAGTCGAAGCCGAGAGGGGCGAGGACGGGCTCGACGAAGCGTCCGAGTCGTCCGGCGGCGGAGTGGGCGAGGGAGTGCTGGGCGGCGAGCTGGTCGGCGTGGGCGGCGAGGGATTGGGCCGCTTCGGTCTGGCCGGACTGCTCGAGGACCTGGGCCTGGGTTTGCATGGCCAGGGATTCGGCGGGCGGGTCGCTCTTGGGGTAGGTGGCCCGGGCCCAGAGGATGACGGAGATGACGAGGATCATGGTGCCGGCGTTCTTGACGAAGACGAGGGAGCGGTCGAGCATCGAGAGCAGCGCGTTGCGGAGGCTGGGGACCTTGTAGCCGGGGAGCTCGAGGACGAGGGGTCGGGGCTGTCCGGGGAGGATGGTGCGTTTGAGGGCGAAGGCGACGGCGATGGCGGCGAGGATGCCCAGGGCGTAGGCGCCGGTGAAGAGGAGGGAGGCGCGCAGGGGCTGGCCGGGGAAGAGCAGCGCGGTGACCATGGCGTAGACGGGGATGCGGGCGGAGCAGGTCATCAGGGGCAGGACGAGGATGGTGACGAGTCGGTCGCGTTTGTCCTCGATGACGCGGGCGGACATGATCGCGGGGATGGCGCAGGCGTGTGCGGAGAGGAGGGGGACGAAGGCCTTGCCTGGGAGGCCGACGCGGCGCATGAGGCGGTCCATGACGAAGGCGGCGCGGGCGAGGTAGCCGGTGTCTTCGAGGAGGGCGAGGAAGAAGAAGAGGATGCCGATCTGGGGGAGGAAGACGAGCATGCCGCCGA
>JADZET010000366.1 GCA_020850375.1 Phycisphaeraceae bacterium
GCAACGTCCACCGCGGCGAGGAGATCTTCCAGGAGGTCTTCCTGCTCGTCTGGGCCAAGCGCACGCTCTACGAGTTCCCCCGTCCCTTCAAGCCCTGGCTCTATCAGATCGCGGTCAACCGCTGCCGGCAGGAGCTTCGTCTCAAACGGCTTGGCCTGGTCAACATGCCGTTCCTGGATCCCCTGGACATCCAGGCTGCGCCGACCCCCTCCCCTGCCGAGGTGGCCATCCAGACCGAGACGGCCTCCCTCGTTCAGGAGGCCCTCTTAACGCTCCCGGTCAAGCAACGCGAGGTGGTGGTCATGCGCGTCTGGGGCGGCCTGTCCTACACCCAGATCGCCCAGGCCACCAACTGGCGCGAGTCCAGCGTCCGTTCACACATGCACCACGCCCTGACCACCTTGCGGGCCCGGATCGAGACCCGTTTGCGGTGATCCTGCGTCCGTTGGACGCAAGGAGCTCAGCCATGCAACGACGACACGATGACGTGCAGGGATGGGTCGAGGATTACCTCCACGGCCTGCTCGACGACGAGCAGAGCGCGTTCGTCCGCGACCAGGTCGAGACCAATCCACTCTGGCAGGTGGCCATGACGCAGGCCCAGCAGCGCCTGGACGCCATGCGGGAGCTGCCGGCCGTCGAGCCCTCGGAGAAGCTCATCCAGACCACCCTCCGCCGGGTCGACAACCGGGCGCGGTGGAACCGCATGACCCGGCGTTGGAGCTGGCGCGTCACCGCGGGCCTGCTGACGGCCGCGGCGATCGTGCTCGCCAGTGTCCACCTCTACTTCCTGACGCTTTCACCCACGCCCTACAACCTCGAAGTGCTCGGCCAATCCGAGCTGCTGGTCGACGCCCCGGCATCGCTGCACGTCCGGCTCGTCAACCAGAAGACGCACCAGCCGATCGAGAACGCCGACATCCAGATCGCCCTTTATGAACCTGGAACGGGCCGGCAGGTCGAGCTGGCGGAATTCCGCACCGACAGCCGTGGCTCGGGCTCGCCACGCTTCACGATGCCGGACTGGAACGTCGGCTCCTACCAACTCCGCGTGACGGCCAGGCCTCGTGGCGGCGCGACCGAGTCGCTCACGCAGTCCGTCCGCCTCATCCGCTCCTGGCAGGTCATGGTCAGCTCGGACAAGCCCGTCTATCAGCCCGGCCAAACCATCCTCGTCCGCTGCCAGGCCCTGCGCAAGCCGGACCTCAAGCCCGTCGGCGGGCAGGACATCCTCTGGACCGTGGCCGACCCCAAGGGCAACATCATCTTCAAGCGGCACGACGTCAGCAGCCGGTTCGGCATCGGCTCGATGCAGTGCCCGCTGGCCGACGAGCTGATCGAGGGCCCCTACACCATCACCTGTCAGCTCGGAGACACCACCAGCAGCCTGACCGTCGAGGTCAAGAAGTACGTCCTGCCGAAGTTCAAGGTCGATATCGAGCTGGACAAGCCCTTCTGCCAGCCCGGCGACCTCCTGCGCGGCCAGGTCGACGCCCACTACTACTTCGGCAAGCCCCTGGCCGGCGCGGCGATCGACGTGCAGATGCAGTCGACCGGCTTCCAGCAGCCCGTGGTCCAGCTCCCCCGTCTCTACGCCGATCCCGACGGCAAGGCCAGATTCGAGCTGCGCATCCCCACCTGGCTCGCCGGCCGGGAGCAGGACAGCGGCCACGCCCGTGTCCTGATCACCGTGACGGTCACCGACACCGCCGGCCAGCAGCAGTCGCGCACGCTCGACCGGGCGGTGGTCTCCGAGCCCCTGCAGATCGAGGTGATCCCCGAGGACGGCCAGCTCGTCCAGGGCATCCCCAACAAGATCTACCTGCTGGTGACCTACCCCGATGGTTCGCCCGCCCAGGCCGACCTCGACGTCACGGGCATCGAGCAGTCCGTCCGGACCAGCGACGCCGGGGTGGCGGAGGTCGAGCTCACCCCCCTATCGCCGACGCTGGCCCTGACCCTCCGCGCGACAGACGACCGCGGCCTGACCGGCCTGCGCCGCGTCACCCTGACCTGCGGCAAGGGCACAGCCGACTTCATCACCCGCGTGGACCGAGCCGTGTACGACGGCGGGCAGAGCGTCCGCGTGACAGTCCTGAGCGGCTCCGCCGCCAGTCGGCAGCCGGTCTACATGGACCTGATCAAAGATGGCCAGACCATGCTCACCACCTCGGCCGAGTTCAAGGACGGCCGAGCCGAGCACGTCATCGACCTGCCGCCAGACCTCAGCGGCACGCTGCAACTGATTACCTACCGCTACGACGCCGACACAGGCCTGCCCGTGCGCAAGAGCCGCGTGATCTACGTCCGCCCCGCCCGTCAGATCGACGTGCAGACGACGCTCGACCGCCCCGAGTACCGCCCGGGCGACCAGGCCCAGCTCAGCCTCCAGCTCCGCGACGCCCAGGGCGAGCCCGTGCCCGGCGCGATCAGCCTCGTGGCCGTGGACGAAGCGGTCTTCGGCGTCCTCGAGCAGCGCCCGGGCCTGGAGCAGACCTTCTTCACCCTCGAGCAGGAGCTGCTCAAGCCCGTCTACGCGATCTACCCGTGGTCGCCCGACCTGACAACCAGCCTGCCCCCGGCGGATCGGCAATCGCTCGAACAAGCGATCTTCTCCCGCACCGCGGCGGCGAAGGTCGGTAGTCGCGAGGAACTGTTCCGGCGCCTCGTTGATCAGAAGCTCCTCGATCCCGACTATTTGCGAATCGAGGATTTGGATGGTTTCGAAGAGGCTTGGCAGCGCCAGCTGTCCAATGGAATGCTTCCCGAAGATGTCGTCCAGATCCTGCGCAAGGCGGAATACTCACCGTACAGCCTGACCGGTGGGACCTATGCTGAGAAGGCCGCACAGACACGTGTGGCTCGTCGCAGCGGCATCGAGGCGATGGCCGTCGCATGGACCCTTTATGTGTTCGTCGCGATCATCGCGGGAATTGCCTGCCTGTTGACCTACTTGCACATGACCACGGGCAGAACCATCCTCAACTTTGTGCTGATTATGTTGGCGATCTTTCTCCTGGGAAGCCTGTTGCTTCCATCGCTAGGCACTGCACGCCGTCAAGCCAGACGCAGTGAAGCATCCGCTCGCGCCCACGGCATTGGTCAAGCGTTGGCCATGCTAAGCGATCAGGCCGTGCCTACGCCCGAGAGCCTCACAGCGGACCAGCCCGTCCGCGTGCGTCAGTGGTTCCCCGAGACGCTGCTCTGGAAGCCCCAGATCATCACCGACGACCAAGGCCGCGCGAACCTCAGCATCGACCTGGCCGACTCGATCACCACCTGGCGGCTGAGCGCCGGGGCCGTCACGGCCGACGGACAACTCGGCGGCACGCAGACGCCCATCCGCGTCTTCCAGCCCTTCTTCGTCGACCTGAACCTGCCCGTCGCCCTGACCCGCGGGGATGAGGTGGCCGTGCCCGTGGTGGTCTACAACTACGTGGACCAGCCGCAGACCGTCCGCCTCGAGCTCCAGCCCGACGGCTGGTTCACGCTCCTGGATGAGCCCGTGCAGCAGATCCAGCTCGCCGCCCACGAGGTGCGGGCCACGTCGTACCGCATCCGGGCCGCGAAGGTCGGCCAGCACGAGCTCCAGGTCCTCGCCCGCGGCCAGGGCGGCGACTCCGACGCCATCCGCCGATCCATTGAGGTGAACCCCGACGGCCGACTCGTCGAGCAGACCCTCAACGGGTCGCTCACCCAGCCCGTGTCGCTGTCCCTGGACTTCCCCGCCGACGCCATCGAGGGCAGCGGCAAGCTCCTGGTCAAGATCTACCCCACCACCTTCAGCCAGGTCGTCGAGGGCCTCGAGGGCATCTTCAGGCAGCCCTACGGCTGCTTCGAGCAGACCTCCTCCACGACCTACCCCAACGTCCTGGCCCTGGACTACCTCCGCCGCACGGGCAAGAGCGTCCCCGCCGTCGAGGCCAGGGCGCAGCAGTACATCCACCTCGGCTACCAGCGATTGCTGAGCTTCGAGATCCCGGGGGGCGGTTTCGACTGGTTCGGCCGGCCGCCCGCCAATCGCACGCTGACCGCCTATGGCCTGATGGAGTTCATGGACATGGCCCGCGTGCACGACGTCGACCCCCGGCTCATCGAGCGCACCCGCCAGTGGCTCATGCAGCAGCGCGACGCCGACGGCTCCTGGTCGCCCGAGGACCACCGCATGCACGAAGACCCCACCGGCCGGTCGCAGGCCCGGCTCTCGACCACGGCCTACATCGCCTGGGGCCTGTTCGGCGGCGACGACCGACGCCACCCCGAGGGCGCTGCCACCTACGACTACCTGCTCCGACACCGCCCCTCCTCGATCGACGACCCCTACACCCTGGCACTGGTGTGCAACGCCCTGCACGCCCTCTGGCCCGACTCGCATGACGTCGATCCTTACCTCGGAAAGCTCGCAAGCCTGCGTCGCACCAGCAGCGATGGCAAGCTCAACTGGTGGACTCAGTCACCCGGCGGCCGCACCACCTTCTACGGCGCGGGCGGCGGCGGCGACGTCGAGACCACCGCGACAGCGTGCTTGGCGCTCATGCGTCGCCCACAGGAAGCCCTGCTGCTTCGCGGCGCACTGACCTGGCTGATCCAGCAGCGGTCGTCCAACGGCGTCTGGCCGTCGACCCAGGCCACCGTCCTGGCCCTCAAGGCCCTGCTGGCCGCCAGCGGCACGCCCCTGGGCGGGGACCAGGAACGGCTGATCAGCGTCGCACTCGACGGCCAGGTGAGCGAGCGACGGTACATCTCCGAGGACCAGGCCGACGTGCTCCAGCAGATCGACCTCTCGGGTCGCGTCTCTCCCGGCCGGCACCGCCTGGACATCACTGAGTCGACCGGCGGCAGCAGCTACCAGGTGGTCCACCGCTACCACGTCCCGGACACCCTGGCCGCCAAGCCCCAGGAACCGCTGGAGATCACGGTGAGCTACGACCGCCGGCAGATGCAGGTCGGCCAGCCCCTCGCCGCCGTGGCCACGGTGACCAACCGCACCGCCGACGTCGCCCCGATGGTGATCCTGGACCTGCCGATCCCGGCCGGCTTCGAGCTGCGGGCGCAGGACTTCGACGCCCTGGTCAAAGCCGGCTCGATCGCCAAGTACCAGCTCACGCCGCGCAGCGTGATCGTCTACCTGCGGCAACTCGCGACTGGTCAGCGGCTCGAGCTTCGCTATCACCTTGAGCCCACGATGCCCGTAAGACTCACCGTGCCCGGAGCCGAAGCGTACGAATATTACGATCCAGACCGCCGCGGGAGAAGCCCCTCCATGGAAATCGTAGTTTGCCAACCGACAATCTGACATACATGTCAGGGTTCCATACCCGGCAGGGACATAAGTGGCTCGCAACAACAGTCTTACAGAACATCATGCTCGTGTCGAACCTGACACATCTGCCACCAACAACCCCGTTTGAGAGACGAATTGACGTACACCAGACCACACACCGCTTTGCAGCAAGTCTAGATTCGGCCAGCGAGCCGTATCGATCCAAGAAGCCCCGCTAACGCGGGGCTTTTGGCTTGATTGGCCGCCCGCAGAGACGCCCCTGTGTCGAATCTTGACGCCACAATCGGCCGCTCTTGGCCGAACGTCTCTTTCGCGGATTTCGGCGGTGCGCTTTTCAAGAGATGGGGTTATTGGGGCGTCAAGGCATCCCCATAGCAGGCCGCATTGACGGAGGCGGCATCGAGTCGCAGGTAGCGCCCCTGCCAGTCTGCTCTAGACA
>JADZET010000367.1 GCA_020850375.1 Phycisphaeraceae bacterium
GACGGTGCCACCCTGGCCGGCGAAGGCGGCGCCGTCGGGGTCGGTGTTGGTGGGGGGGTTATAGACGTTGTCGATGGCTTTCTGGATCTCGACCTGGTCGTCGGTGCCGTCGCAGATGTAGTCGACCTTGCCGGTGAACTTGGCGGCCATGTCGACGGACGGTTGGGAACTATCGGAGGCGAGGACGACGATGGTGTTGGGAGGGAACTCGGGGTCGCGCGTGGCGTGGGCGGGTAAGGCCAGAGCGAGGGCGAGGAGGGCGGGGAGCCAGCGAGTTAGGTCGTGTTTGACGGCTCAGCGAGCAGCCTTAGGCAGCGTTGGATGATGGCCAGTTGGATCATGGCCAGGAAGTGGGTGGCGAGCTTCTCGAATCGGGTGGCCACGCGACGACAGCCCTTGAGCCAGCCGATGCAGCGTTCGATGGTGTTTCGACGACGATAGCGTTCACGATCCAAGTCAGCAGGTCGGCCGGGACGCCGGCGAGCAGTCCGCTTGCGGGGGATCACGTCCCGGATGCCCCGGCGTCGGCACCACCGGCGGATGCGTGGCACGTCGTAGGCCTTGTCGCCGGCCACCGCCAGCGGACGACGACGCGGGCCGACCCGCACCGCGTCCATCAGCGACTCGAAGCGTGTGGGCTCATGAGCCTGACCCGCTGACCAGCGCCGCCAGGGGCAGGCCGCGGGCGTCGGTCACCAGATGAAGCTTCGAACCCCAACCCCCGCGTGAGCGTCCAAGCCCGTGGTCGCTCGGCTCGACGCATGGCCCCCTTTTTTGCGTGCCCCGGCCGCGTCACGCTCGGCCCGGATGTTCGAGCCGTCGATGTTGAACTGCGACCAGTCGATGCGTCCCTGCTCGTCGAGTTCGAGTTGGAGGGTCTGGAGGAGGCGGGGGAACAAGCCGTCGCGGGTCCATCGTCGGTAGCGGTGGTAGATGCTCTGCCACTTGCCGTAGCGTTCGGGCATGTCGCGCCAGGGGGCCCCGCTGTTGAGCACCCAGAACATGCCGTTGAGGGTGGTGTGGTGGTCGTTCCATCGCCCGCCGGGGCGGGGCGACGGCATCAGCGGCTCAAGCCGCTGCCAGGCTTCATCGGTCAGTTCGTAGCGTCGCATCCGTGCGTCTCCGGGGCGGAAAGACGCCATAATGACCGAACCGAGCCCAGAGCGCCATACCGATCAAGCGGCGAACAGATGAGCCGCCAAACACGACCTAGCCAATCAATAGATGTTCGGGCCAGAGCATAGAGGCAAGGATATCCAAGGGCGTAACCCAAGTCATGTAGATTCTGGATGGGTTTTCACGCCATGTGGAAGGATTGTTAGGGAAAGTGCCAGTGTCGAGCTACTGATGCCTACATTCAGACCAGATGTGTCATCTTGTGGCAATGCGGCGGAAGTAAGGATGTGGTAGCCGTTGGCGACCCCGCGAATCCTGCGGCGGATCCGGGCCTCGGTGGCGTCCGGCGATGTCCACGGGTGACGTGAGCGATACTCCAGTGGCCTGGAACGAAAACGCACGCAAGGCGTTTGCATCACGGCGTTTGGTCGAACCAGAGGGCTCGTTGCTTCTGGGCCCACTGGCGCCATTTGGGGCGGGGGTCGCTCTGAACGACCTGTTCGAGGAGCTTGCGCGTGGCGTCGTCCTTGAGGCCACGCTTGTAGCGGGCGCGGGCAAGATTCGCCGTGGTCTCGTAGCGCTGGGGGGCGAGGTCCAGGGCCTTCTGGTACCAGGTGATGGCCTGGTCGAGCTGGCCGACGGCCTCGTAGACCATGCCCAGGTTGTGGCGCGGCTCGGGGCTGTCGGGCATGAGACGTGCGGCCACGTCGAACTCCGTGGCGGCAGCGTAGAACTGGTCCCGGCGGTAGTGCAGGACGCCCAGGGCATTGTGGGCTGGGCCGTAGGAATCGTCCGCGGCCACGGCGCGACGGAGCAGCGACTCGGCCTCGGTTTGGTCATCCTTTTTGAGATGCTCGCCGGCCTGTTGCGTCAGGGACTTGGCGAGGGGCGTGTCGATCACGGGTACGGCTGGTTGCGTGGTGGACACACGATGGGTCTTGCCGGCGGAGTGGCAGCCGGCGATTGTCGTGGCTGACACGACGACGACGAGGGCAACCAGCAGGCGGGAACGGCAAGACCGAACGTAGGAGATCAACATCCGTGGCATCGTGATCCTCTAGGGCGTGGATGGCGTGGAGCGGTTGTTGGTGTTGGCCGGCGCGTAGATCCAGTAGGCGAGCGCGACCTCGGCGTTCCACGCTTCGCCGGCGGACTCAGCGGCCCCGCGTGGGGCGGAGAGGCGGATCTCCTTGACGCTCAGGTTCACCTCGTCCGTCGAGACGTTGTACAAGAACCCAAGCAATGAGGGAAGCGCCACCTGCCGCAGGCTCAGGCGCGTGGTCAGTTCGAGGTAGGGCGTATTGCCGACGCGCTGGGGGCTCTGGGGCTCGATGCGGTCGAAGGCGGAGGTGGGTAGGTTCGCGGCCGTGGCGGCGGACTCGATCTTCTTGGCCAGCTCGGGCTCGAGCAACTCCTGCGAGGCCACGCGCTGCGGCCGCTGGCGCAGCTCACGGATGCGATGCTCGAACTGCTGGGCCTGTCGCAGATCGCCACCCGCAGCCAGAGCCCAGGCGCGGCCGGCGGTCATGAACCAGGCCGAGGCGATGGCAGTCACAATCAGCCCCAGTGATGCGGCGGCGAGCAGGCGCGTGAGGCGTGGCGAGTGGAGCATTACTGACCCTCCTGCACGGCGTGGCCTTGGGGAGGGAGCGGGGCTTTGGCGGTCAGCGGTGGTGTGATGGGCGGCAGAGAAGTGGCTGCGGGCGTGTACTTGGCGTGGAGCGTGAAGGCGATGGCCTGATCGCGCAACCGCTCGGTACGCGGCGGGTCAACGGCCAGGCCGTTCTGGGCACGCAGCGCCGCGGCGAAGACGTCGGCGTCGGCGTGAGATCGCACCTGGCCGTCGAGCGTGACGGCCGTGGGGCTGAAGCGCAGCTCCAGCAGGCGGAAGCGCAGGCCGGTGGGCAGACGGCGCAGGGTCTGATGGAGCGTGGCCAGGGCGGAGGCCGGGCGTGGCGTGTCATTGCCCTGACCGGCCAGGCCCTGAAGGCGGCGCTGCTCGCTGTCGAGGAAGGCGCGCACGGCCAGGGGCAAGGCGCGGCCGGGGTAGAGATCGTAAAAGATCCGTGATTGGGCTTGTTCCGCGCTTTGCGCCCGCCAGCGGTAGCTCAGCCCGCGGGACGTCATCGTCAGACTCAGCAGCAGCAGGCAAAAGACAGCGGCGAGCATGGCCGCGTGCAGGGCGGGGCGGATCGTCCGCCAGCGGTCGGCCGCGCCCAAGGCCCCCTGACGGAGGTTGAACCACGGCGTGTCGCGCTCGGCGAGGATGTCGGCCGTGGCCCGAGCGGCCAGATCATGTGTCGACGTTTTGTCGTCATTCGCTGCATCGATCAGGTCGGGCTGACGTTCGCGCAGGGATGTGTGGAAGGCCGAGGACAGACCCACCGCCTCGACACGAATCACGCGCGCGGGCTGACGCAGGCATTGGAGGTTGATCCACCGGCTGACCAGGTCCGCGTCACGGGGCAGGCGGTGCCAGGCCTCGATCCAGGGGCAGTTAAGAGAAGCGTTCGACGCGGACGAGCCGGCCAGTAGAACCAGGTCCAATCCCTCACCGTCGCCCAGGAGCACCAGGCGCGGCGGCGTGTCCGGCGACGAGGCATGAGCCTGCGGAGCGATGGCGCTCTGCAGGGCGAGCAGGGTGGTGGGCGCGATGGCGTGCACGTGCACGTCGTGCTGCTCAACGGCATTGAGGAGGGGGCTCAGGCGCGCCGAGGCCACGGCCACACCGCGCGCGATCGGGCCGTGGACCTGGAAGTCGGCGGTGACGTCCTCGGCGGGCAGAGGGAGTTTTTCCTCGAGGCGATAGAGCAGCGGCTGCGCGTGGCGGCTGCCGCGCGGCAGGCCCTCGGTCGAGACCTGGGCGCTGTAGCACCAGCTCGCGGGCAGGGCGAGCACGGCGTCGACAGGGGCGTCGGCCAGATCGGGCGCCGCCTCGGCCAGGATGGCGCGAAGCGTCTGGCTGATCCGTCCTGACAGATGCTCGGGTGTGTCGGCTTCATTGCCGCTTGAGGGCGATAGCGGCGGCACGTCGGCGTATCGTGGAGTCTGGTCGTCCAGAAGCACGGCCAAGCGCCACACGTCGTCGGAGGCGAAGAGGATAGCCTTGGGCGTGGGGGGATTGAGCCAGGGATCAAGGTGTTGGTGTTGGAGACGATCAAGGGATTGTCGCAGGCGGACCGCTTGCTGACGCGCGCGGCTCGTCAGGCGGGAGATGGCGGGCACCCACGGCTCGAGGTTGAACTTCATGGCCTGGGCACTCCGGGACGTCCGGGGGCGGTGGTTCCGGGGGCGTTATCCGGGCCGGAGGAAGAAGGCTCAGCCTTGGGCATGAGCAGGACGCGATCCTCGTCGTAGTAGCGGACCGTGACGCGGTCGGGCTCGATGGACTGAACGGTGGCCTCCTCCACGGTCTGGCCGGCGCTAAGGAAGAGCGTCTTGCCCGCGCTGTCTTGAAGAATGGCCACCGATTGGCCGGGCTCGATCACGGTGCCCAGGAGCTTGACGCGCAGGGGAGGCACGACCTTGGTAGGCGCGGCCATCTCGGCGACGGCGGTGTCGTAGAGCGGCCGGCGAAGGGGAAGCGATCCCAGGGCCAGCAGCGACTCGCGCGTGGGAGTGGATGAGGCGTCCGCACTCGACGATGACGCCGTGAGCGTGACGCCGCCGGGTAAGGAGGGTGGCGCGTCCAGATCAATTGTCGCCAGGGGTGCGAAGATCAGCACGCCGCCCATCGCCAGTCCGGCGACGATCAGCAAGCCGGCGGCGACGTAGAGCCAGTGCTTGAGTTGGCGCGGCCTGCAGAGCTTCCGGGGGTTCCAGGGGTTCACGAGTTCCACTCCAGGCAGATCGTGCGCGGCTGCTTCTGGGGGCTTTCGATCACGATCAGACGATGCCACGAACGGTGCCGGCTTTGTGCGGTCAGCAAGACAGAATAACACGTTGAACGATCGGTAAGTAGCTCCATCGCGGCCTGACGCTGATCGTCCTTGAGTTCGATCTGGCCGACGGCCTCGGCCACGGTGATACCGGGCCGGCGCGTGCGGAGGCTGACGAGTTCGCCGATCGTCCCGGCGCTGAGCGTGGGTTGGCACGCCTCAGCCATCGTTTCTGCGTCGGCCCGATGGAAGTTGACCTTGCCGTCACCCCAGAGTGTCAGATTGGCCGCGATGCCGTGATCGGGGCCGAGTTCCAGGCCGAAGAGTTCTTCCAGCGTTGCCCGAGGGTAGACCTGCTCGAAGCTGCCGAAGCTCCCAGTGGCGTCCTTCGAAGACTCGGAATCGCCGCCCCCGCCCCCGCCCCCGGAAGCGATGGAAGAAGACGTGTCGGTTTGCTCGGGTGATGACGACCTCAGCGGCCGAAGCTCGGCGCTGATCGCCTGACCCGCCGCCACGGCCACGCGCCCGGCCACGGCGGTGGCTTGCGTCAGATCGTGACGGGCCAGGATGGTGTTGAGGTTGACCTTGGCCTGCTCGTCGGCCACGGTCCACGTGAAGGTCACGCCGCCAAGATTGAGGGCGTCACGCACGAACGGCAGGGGGGTCTCGCTGGATTCTTCCGCCTGCTGCAGGATCTTCTCGGGCCTGGACAGCAGCAGATTATGCAGGCTGATCGTCCCCCAGCGGAGTTGGAGTTCCTGCTGAGCATGCGCCGCGTCGGCCGCACGGGCCAGGCTCAGCCGCGTCACCACGCCCAACGCCGTACCCGCGACGACCAGGAGCATCAGCGTCAGGATCAGGGCGAAGCCGCGAGGTTGTCGATGCGCTGTTGAATGCATGGCTTGCTCAGCGGACCTGCAACATACGATCGAGACGAGGCAGGTTGGGGTCAGCCCATTCCACGATCAGCCGCGCCCGCGTGGGCGATGTGCCCTGCTGGATCGGCTGACGGGCCCAGGAAGACTCGAGGACTTCGTCATCCTGCTCGGGATCGTCGAGTTGGGATGACCGATCGCTGTTTCTCCCGGATTCACCGTTGTTTTCCGCCGTCGCCAGCACCAGGCGGAAGCGCTTGACGCCGCCGCAGACCAGATCGGACCAAGTGTTGCGATTCGATAGATCATCGAGATTGACCTGCTTGCGGACGAGCCAGCGCGGCCTGGCGTTTTGATCGACAACGGAAGTCGAGTCGTCAGTTTCGACAAGCTGATAGGTCACCTCGACGGGCCTGTGATGCGGCCGGCGTGTGTCGGCATCGAGATAGCTGTACCCCCGGAGGGTGAGTGTTTGCATGCGGGGGTTCATCTCGACGTGCTCGGCGTGGGCGAGGTCGTACCTCAGCAGCGCGACCAGATCCTGCTGCCAGCCGGGCCGGGCGTTCTCCATCACGGTCAGCGCGCGGGCCTGACGGTGCAGGCCGATGGTGACGCTGAGCGCCGCGAACATGAGCAGACTCAGCAGCACCGTCGCCCCGAGAACCTCCACAAGAGTGAAGCCATGTAGACCTCGCCTCATGGACGCCCCTCCATGCTGTGGGATGACCGGGCCATCGCCTGGGCGCCGGCATCGGGCTCGTCTTCTCGTTCCGGCGTGTTGGCCGGCTCCTCTTCGCGGTCGTCGCTCGCGGGCAGGACCACGTCCAGAGTGATCAGCGGCCGCACACTGTCTGTCGCTCGCTCGTCCAAGATCTCCAGCCGGACCACCTGACCGCCGATCGCTTCGACGTCGGGATGCTCGATCACGTGCGTGCGCCAGCGCAGGGCCTGCTGCTCCAACTTACCTGTGGATTCGATGGGGAAGCTCGAAGCCGGATCGGCTGGCGTCATAGGCGCTGTCGATTCCGTGTGGGAGGGTTGGGTTTGCGGGATGGACGATGTCTTGCTCCCGACCGTCCGCCACCACCTCGTCAGCAGCTCATCCGCCGCGTCGGCCGCTTCGAGCCGGCGGTTTGCCGTGGCCGCCTGGCGCGTGGCGTTGGCCTGTGCGGCCAGCACGCCGGCCAGCAGCGTGGCGACGAGCACCAGGCTGCCGAGCACCTCGACAAGCGTCAGACCCGTTCGTCTGTCACTTCTCGGGGGCGAACTTCCGGGGGTTGAAGATTTGCGTGACAGTGTCTTCATCGATGGACGTGGTGACCTGGCCGGTCAGGCCGGCGACGAGGATCCATTGTTCCCGAGGGTTTGAGGAGCGGCCGGGGTCGTCGATGATCCGCAGGGCGTACGAGGGCGTGAGAGTCGCATGGCTTGAACTCCCTTGGGTGCAGGAAAGGGCGATCTGGCCGGCGGAGAGCGACTGGTCGGGCGTGACGATCCGCTCGATCCGCAGGGAGCCGCTGAGCGCGACCTGATCGATGGCGCGGTGCGATTCAACCCCCACGTCAATCGCCTGGACGACCTGCTCGTCGAGGTTGAAGAGCAGTTGGACGGGCCGGCCCAGCGACGCCGCCTCGCGCCGCGCGGCGGCGTCGAGGGCGATCAGGCCTCCCGTCGCCTGTTGCAGGTTCGCGATCCGCCGCGTCGCCCTGAATGACGCGACCGCCACCGAGGCCAGCAGCCCCGTCAGGAGCAAGACAGCCAGCAGTTCCAGCAGCGTGAATCCGTGGCGACGGCGTGGCACGAGAACCTCCCGACAATTCATCCCCTCATGGCGCTGTGACGTTGCCCACGGCGCTCGAGCCGTTCGACGATGAGCCACGCAATTCCGAACTGTTGAGGTCCTGGTCCGCCCCCGTACCGCCCTCGCGGCCGTCGGCGCCGTAGCAGAGGATCTCGTAGGGGCGATCGTCCCGGCCGGGGCTGAGATATTGGTACGGCCGGCCCCAGGGATCGCTCGGCACCTGGTCGATCAGGGGCTCCGGGATCTGGTCGCTGGTCTGGACCAGGGCGCTAAGCCCCTCCTCATTCGTGGGGTACCGCCCCGTCACGCCGTAGAAGGTCTCCACGGCGTTGCGCAGCGTCGAGAGTTCAAGCTTGGCTGTGTTCTGCCGGCCGCGGATGAGATAGCCCCGCACGTTGATCGTCACCACGCTGGCGAGCAATCCGATCAGGACCAGCACGACCATCATCTCGACGAGGGAGAAGCCGGGAGGAGAAGATTTCACCACGGAGGGCACGGAGGACACGGAGTAAGACCTGAGAGAATCGGGTCGGAATGTTGTGGCTCGAAGATAGTTCGTCATGCTGACATGGCCTGTCTTTCTATACCTATTCATGGTCTTGTCTCCGTGCATTGCTCCGTGTCCTCCGTGCCCTCCGTGGTAAATCTTCTTTCTATAACACGTTGCCGGCCTCGAGCATCGGCAGCACGGTGGCGAAGGCGATGAATCCCACGACCACCACCATGATGAGGATTAAGAGCGGTTCGAGCACGGCGTTGAGGCGCGTGGCGGCCACGGCCACCTGCTGGTCGTACTCCTGGGCCAGTTCGTCGAGCATCTCCTCAAGGCGCCCTGACTGCTGTCCCACGGCGAAGACCTGCACGACCACCGGGCCGAACGCGCGCTGGTCCGCCAGGGCCTCGCCGATGTCGCGTCCGGCGGCCACGGCCTGGGCCGCTTGATCGAGGGCCTCGCGGATGAGCTGATTGGACGTGGACGACGCGGCAGTCTTCGCGGCGTCGAGGAAGACGATGCCGCTGCGCATCAACTCGGAGATGATCATGGCGATCCGGGCGATGGCCTGCTTCCGCACGACTTCACCGAGGATCGGCGTCCGCAGGAGCAGCCAGTCCCACCCCCGCCGGCCGCGCCCTTTGGGGTTGCGCAACATCGCCGAGAAGCTCACCGCCGCCAGAACGATGACCATCAGCAGCAGCCACCACCAACCTAATAGGAAGTCGCTGGCGTGTTTGACCAGACGCGTCACCGTGGGGATGGGCTGGCCGGCCTCGATCAATCCTTCGAGCAGGCGCGGCACCACCACCGTCATGAGGAACACCGACACCGCCGCGGCCATCGACAGCACGATCGCCGGGTAAATCAGGGCTGTGGCAAGCTTGCCCCGGAAGAGGGCCCACTTGCCCCGGAAGACGGCCAGACGCTTGAGCGACACGTCCAGCGCCCCGGCATTCTGACCCACCTCGGCCAGGCTCACGCAGTAGGTGTCGAACACGTCCGGCCGCTGACGCATCGCGTCGGCGAGGCTGTGGCCCTCGGCGATCGAGTCACGCACCTGCAGCAATATCCCCCGGAACGAGCCCTGATGCTGCTTGAGGATCGTGTCGAGGGCCTCGAGCAGGGGCATGCCCACCGTCAGCAGCGTGGCCAACTCGCGGATGAACGTCGTCACGCGATGGGCCGGCTGACGGCGCAGGCGCAGTGACGCGAGAACGGTCCGCCATCCCCGAGCGGATTTCGCTTGAGCCAGCGGCTCAACCGCCACCACGGTCAGGCCGCGAGCCCGCAACAAGTCGCGCGCCGCACGCGGCGTGTCGGCCAGGATCGTCCCCCGGAGGGTCCCCGTGGCCGTGGGCGCGTCAACTTCCCAGGCTTGGTACGTAAAGACGGGCACACGCTTCTCCGTCAGTGAATGACAACGATCAACTCGACCGCATGGTCACACGCAGCACTTCCTCGGGCGTCGTCACGCCGGCAAGGATCTTGGTTAAACCGTCGTCACGCATGGCCTGCATGCCGTGCTCGAGCGCGGCCGCCTGGATGTCCGCGGCCGTGGCCCGCTCCTGCACCCGCCGGCGAACGGCTTCGTCCACCGTCAAGAGTTCGAACACGCCGACGCGCCCGCGATAGCCGGTATTGCGGCAACGCTCGCAGCCCCGGCCGCGACGGAGCTTGGGCGCATCACGGTCGGCGGCTTCAAAGCCCAAGCGATCGAGTTCATGCGGTGATGGTTCACATGATTCCACACAATTGGGGCAGACGCGCCGCACAAGCCGCTGGGCCAGCACGCCCACGAGCGAACTGGCCGCTAGATACGCCTCGATCCCCAGGTCCAGCAAGCGCGTCACGGCGCTGGCCGCATCATTCGTGTGCAGCGTCGAGAAGACCAGGTGCCCCGTCAGGGCCGACTGGATGGCCATCGCCGCCGTCTCCTGGTCGCGCACTTCGCCGACCATGATGATGTCCGGGTCCTGTCGCAGGACGCTCCGCAGACCGCTGGCGAAGGTCATGCCCTTCTTGGTATTGATCTGCGTCTGGCTCACCCCCGGAAGTTGATACTCGATGGGGTCCTCCAACGTGATCACGTTGCGGATGGTGCTGTTGATCTCCTGCAGGGCTGCGTAGAGCGTCGTGGTCTTGCCGCTGCCCGTTGGGCCGGTGACCAAGATCAGCCCATGCTCAACGGTGATGAGCCTGCGGAATCGCTCAAGCGTCCCGGTATTCATGCCGAGTTGTTGAAGACTTAAGAGCTTCGAGCTCTTGTCCAGCAAGCGGATGACCAAACGCTCGCCAAAGGCCCCTGGAAGGGAGGCGATGCGCAGGTCGATGATCCGATCCCCCACGGCCACCGTGGCGCGGCCGTCCTGGGGGAGGCGTTTCTCGGCGATGTTCATCCCGCCCATGACCTTCACGCGGCTGAGCACTTCCTCCTGCAAAGCCTTGGGCAACTCGTAGGCGTTAAAGAGCATCCCGTCGATCCGCAGACGCACGATCAGCCGGTCCTCATAGGGCTGGATGTGTACGTCCGAGGCTTCCTGTCGCACGGCCTCGAAGAGAATGAGATTGACCAGCTTGATCACCGGCGCCCGCGTGGCCACGTCAAGCAAGTCCTCACGCTGGCGGAGCGAGGCGAGTTCCTCGGCCATGTCCTTGGCGTCCAGGCGCGCGATCATGGCCTGGGCCTGCTCGCCGCGGTGCTGATAGGCCGCGTTGATCCCCGCCTGAATGACCGGCGCCGGGGCGAGCACGGGCACGACGGGCTTGTTCAGCCAGCGGGCGACGATCTCCAGGGGCTCGAGGTCGTCCCACCGCGCCACAGCCACGGGAAGTTGGCCGTTCTCCCCCGCCAGGCCCAGCATCACGTGCTGACGGGCGAAGGCGATGGGGACTTTCTCCACGAAGCTGGCCGACGCGGGTTGATCTGACAAGTCCTCGAGGTAGTCGATCCCCACAGCTTCGGCCACGGCGCGGGCGACGGCCGTTTCGTCCAAGCCCTTCTGGCGGACGACCGCCAGCAACGAATGGTCCATCCGCTGAGCATCGGCAAGCGCCGATCCCAAAGCGAGCGTCACGCCCACCCGCTCGGCCTGGGTCTCTAGTGATCGGGCCAACTTGTTCTGAAGCTCCTGCATGCACGACCTTTTCAGAGCTTCGTCACCTCGCGAGGTGAATTTTCTCGATCCGATACACGATCGAACGCTAAGGAATCAGCAAGGGCTCGCTCGTCGGCAGATCCTCCGCCAATCCCGCCGCCTCCCGGTCCTGCCGCGAGAGGAACTTAAGCCCCTCGAAGCTGTCGCCCCGCAAAATCACCGGCCGCAGGAACACGAACAGCGTGTTCTCCGACTGGTTCTTGGAGCGGTTGCTGAACAGATACTTGACCAGCGGGATGTCCCCCAGCAGTGGGAATTTCTGGATCGTCTCGCTGAAGTCCTTGCGGTTGAGCCCACCGACGACGATGGTGTGCCCGTCGGGCACGGTGACCTCGCTCTCGATGGCGTTGGTCTGCCGCGGCGGAGGGATGCCCGCGCCACCTTCGCCGGAGAAGGCGCTCAGCTCGATGGCATACGCGAGCTGAAGGTGATCGCCCTCGGAGATGTGCGGCGTGAGCGTGATGGTCGTGCCGGCCGTGGCGTAGCCGGCGAAGCTCGTCGTGGCCACGTTGTTCGAGGCGTTGACGCTGGTGA
>JADZET010000368.1 GCA_020850375.1 Phycisphaeraceae bacterium
CCATGAGGACCAGGTCGAAGTCGCCGGCGGGGATGCTGGCCAGGGCCATGTAGCCCAGGAGGTCGGTGGTGTAGCCGGCCTGATTGGTCAGGGCCTTGACGAAGGGGTTGATGTCCTGGACGTTGACCAGTCCGTCAAGGTTGAAGTCGCAGAGGTACTGGGAATAGTCCGGGCCGTTGTCGACCGAGAGCTGGAGGTTGATGTTGTCGTAGCCGAACTGGAACTCGGGCGTGATCCGCCAGTCATAGAGCCAGAAGTAGGGGTCGGACTCGTCGTAGATGCACTCGTTGATGGCCACGACGTAGTACTCGTAGGCCTGGTCGATCGACTGCATGACCGTGCGCGGGCCCCACCACTGGTAGTCGGGCGTGCCGTCGGGTTCGATGGGGGAGCCGCCCTCGTTCTCGAGGTACTCGGCGGTATCGTAGTGGTTCCAGACGTCGTTGTAGACGAAAGGCGGATCGTTGCCGTCGGTCGAGCCGTCGATCCACTCGCCGTAGGTGAAGGAGAACAGGAGCTGTCCGTCGTCCGGGTTGAGGGCGGGGTCGAGGATGTTGTAGGTGGCGTTGGGCTGACCGGGCGACGGCTCGCGGAAGACGGTAATGCCGTCCGGGGGCAGGTAGTGCATGCCGAAGACGCTGATGGTGCCCCAGGAGTCGTAGGTGTAGCCGTCGTGGATCAGGAAGTCGTAGCTGAAGCGGATGGGCCCGGGGACGTGGTTGGCCGGGGCGGCGATCCACTGCGCGGCGCTGGGGCGGAACATGACGGATTCGAGGATGTGATTGCCGGAGTTGAGGGGGTCGACGGAGCGGTTGAAGTTGCCCAGCGTGCCGGTCGCCATGTTGTTGCCGCCGACGACACCGGCGTCACGGGGGTCGTCAAAGAGGGAGATGCCGCCGAGCGCGCCGGGGTTGTTGCGCGGCCCCCAGTGGGAGAACCAGCCGCCGAGGTCGTAGGTCTGGCTGAAATGATGGGGCTCAGCGCCGTCGGGCGCCGTCGTGTTGCGGATGTTGGCCGTGCTCTCAAAGTCTCCGTTGACAAATAGATTGTCCGACAGAGCCGCGCCCGCCGGCCAGGCGAGGCACAAAGCCACTAGACAAGTCAAACTAACCTTCGATCGCATGAGTTCTCTCCTTGTGTGAGGCTGTCTTCGAAATCCCCTAAGTTGTCTGCCGGCTGGAACGTCAACAGCCGGTGAATCCGTGTCTCACCGCGGCCATGAACGCAAAGGTTGTCTGATCAACTCAGTATCATGAATGATTATTCAACGTCTCAGTGCCCCGAATGCCTCCATGACAGGCACATGACTGATTCCAAATATACAGCGAAACCCTGAAAGAAAAAGATGAAATGGTATTAGACTCGATTTTTTTCGCGCTTCCGATTCGAAACCGCGAGCCGCACTTCACTTGTTAAGAATTTCCCCGCTATCGCTCGTGCCCGAGCATGGCCAAAACTCTCCGCTGCGGATTCGACATGGGCAGATCCGCCAGGGATTTGTCACCCAGTCGTCGCCAAGTCGCGTGGATCCTCGCGGAATCCTCACAAATCATCCGGCAACGCCAGAGCGTGAAGTGAATGGACCGGTGCGTGGTCTGGTGTACAAATTCCCCCATCTTTCCAGGCGCCGTCACTCTCAGTCCCAGGTCCTTCCTCAACCGCGTCGCCAACGCTCGCCCCATGCTCGCCGGCCCCTCGACCGTCGGCATCTGCCACATGCCCGCCCACAGCCCCTTGGCCGGCCTCCGCATGAATAGCCACTGGCCGTCCCGCTCGATCGCCAGCATGTGATGCTCAACCGCCCGCGGCCTCCGTCGCGCCGCCCGGACCGGCAGCTCTTGCTCGATCCCCAGGGTTCTAGCGCCACACAACCCCCGCACCGGACAATCCTCGCAGCGCGCCGCCCGAGGCACGCAAACCACCGCGCCAAGTTCCATCAATGCCTGATTAAAATCCCCAGCTCTCTCCGCCGGCACCAGCTCCTCCGCCAGCTCCCAGATCCTCTTGTCCGTCTGACGATCATCCACCGACTCCCGGATCGCCGTCAGCCTCGCCAGCACCCGCTTGACGTTCCCATCCACCACCGCCGCCCGCTTCCCGAAGGCGATCGACGCCACCGCCCCGGCCGTGTACCTGCCCACCCCCGGAAGCTTGAGAAGGTCGTCGACGTCCTGGGGCAACTTCCCGTCATGCTCCGCCACCGCCGCCCGCGCCGCCGCGTGCAGGTGACGCGCCCGCCGGTAGTACCCCAGTCCCTGCCACAAGCGCAGCACCTCCTGCTCCGTCGCCGCGCCGAGGTCCGCCAACGTCGGGAACCGCTCAATGAAGCGATGGAAGTAGGGCACCACCGTGACGACCTGTGTCTGCTGGAGCATCGCCTCGCTGACCAGGACGTGATAAGGGTTGACCTTCCTCCGCCCCGTCACCCGCCAGGGCAGCACCCGGGCGTGTGTGTCATACCACGCCAGCAGCCGCCGTCGGATCGCCCGGACCGTTGCCGCCGGCAGGGGGGTTGTCTTGGCTCGTAAAGTGCCCACGCCCCCGGAGTCTATCAGCCCACGGCCCCGGCGGTGGGGGACCTCGTTGTCGCTTGTTCTGCCTCGTCCCGCCCGGCTAAAGTGACCCCATGGCCCAGCCCCCGTCCTCACCCATTCCACCGCCCCAGCGCCGGGCCATGCCCCCGACCCGCCGGTCCATCACCCACAAGTTCCAGATCATGGGCTATGAGGGCTACCTCACCGTGGGCCTGTTCGACGACGGCCAACCTGGCGAGGTCTTCATCAAGATCGCCAAGGAGGGCTCGACCCTCAGCGGCCTGGCCCAGGCCTTCTGCCGGGCCCTGAGCCTTGCCCTCCAGTACGGCCTGCCCCTGGACGAGGCCGTCGGGCGGTTCAAGAACATGCGCTTCGAGCCCATGGGCCCAACGTCCAATCCCGCCATCCCCCAGGCCATGAGCATCATCGATTACGTCGCCCGCTACCTCCAGCACGAATTCGGCACGCCCGACCCCGCCGAGAACACCGCTGACGAATCCGGCCAGTCTTCGCCCTAGACGCCCCCTACAATCCACTGTCTCGATGTCCCCGCCTTCCGCGGACAACGGCGACGCTTCCGGGGGAAAGTCGGGGGCTTTCTTGACCGGGCGCTCACCGCCCGCTAACGTGCATCCTCACTGGGATCGGCCGTGTTTTTGGCCATCACCGGACCCCTTCATGGACTCACAAGCCAAGCACAAGTGCGGCGTCTTCGGGATCTGGGGCGCTCCGGACTGCGCCATGCGCTGCTACATGGGCCTCTTCGCCCAGCAGCACCGCGGCCAGGAATCGGCCGGCATCGCCGTGACCGACGGCGCCCTGCTCAAGGCCCACGTCGGCATGGGTCTGGTCAGCGAGGTCTTCACCGGCCCGATCCTCCAGACCCTCCCGGGGATCGGCGGCATCGGCCACAACCGCTACTCCACCACCGGCTCGAACCGCTCCTGCAACGCCCAGCCGCTGCTCGAGGAATACATCGGCGGCCAGGTCGCCCTGGCCCACAACGGCAACCTCGTCAACGCCGACGTCCTCCGACGCGCCTACGAGACCCGCGGACACATCTTCCACACCTCCACCGACACCGAGGTGATCCTCCACCTGCTCGCCTCGCACCACCTCTCAAAAACCGACCCCGTGGTCGAAGCGCTGCTCCACCTCCAGGGGGCCTACAGCCTCCTTTTTTTGTTTAAGGACCGCATCGAGGCCGCCCGCGACCCCTGGGGCTGGCGCCCGCTGGTCCTGGGCAAGACCGAGGACGGCCACGACTGCGTCGCCAGCGAGACCGTCGCCCTGGACGTCATCGGCGCCAAGCTCGTCCGCGAGGTCGAGCCCGGCGAGATCGTCACCCTGAGCAACCAGGGCGTGACGAGCCGCCGCTTCGCCGACATCCAGCCGCCGGCCCACTGCATCTTCGAGCACATCTACTTCGCCAACCCCAGCTCACGCGTCTTCGGCCAGACCGTCCAGCTCGTCCGCGAGAAGCTCGGAGAACGCCTGGCCCTCGAGGCCCCGGTCGACGCCGACTACGTCATCCCCATGCCCGACTCCGGCCGCTCGGCCGCCATGGGCTACGCCCGCGCCAGCGGCATCCAGCTCCGCGAGGGCATCGTTCCCAATCGCTACGTCGGCCGGACGTTCATCCAGCCCACCCAGCGGCAGCGCGACGCGGCCGTCCAGCTCAAGCTCAACGCCGTCTCGGACATCATCGCCGGCAAACGCATCATCGTCGTCGACGACTCGATCGTCCGCGGCACCACCACCCACGGCAAGATGATCCAGCTCCGCAAGGCCGGGGCCAAGGAGATCCA
>JADZET010000369.1 GCA_020850375.1 Phycisphaeraceae bacterium
AGTGGATGGCGCGTTGTCCGGCCCATGAGGATCGCAAGCCGAGCCTGAGCATCGGCGAGGGCGACGACGGCCGGGCGCTGCTGCATTGCCATGCCGGTTGCGAAGCTGGCCAGGTGGTCGCGGCAATCGGGCTGGACCTGGCGGACCTGATGCCAGGCGAACCCCTGCCCCCCAGGCCCAAGGCGAAAAAGCCGGCGACGGTCTACGCCACGGCGCGGGAAGCGGTGGCCGTCCTGGAACAACGGCATGGCCCACGGTCGGATTGGTGGACGTACCACAACGCCCATGGTGAGTCTGTTGGGGCGGTGGTCCGCTGGAACCTGCCGGGTGGCGGAAAAAGAATCCTGCCCGTGAGCCGGACGCCCGAAGGGTGGATTGTCGGTGGGATGCCAGGGCTCCGGCCGCTCTATAACCTGCCTGAATTGCTGAGCAAGCCCACCGAGCGGGTCTATATCGTCGAGGGCGAGAAAGCCGCTGAGGCGGCCCGTGCGGCGGGGCTGTTGGCGACGACTTCGGCCCACGGCGCGGAGAGCGCGAGCAAGACTGACTGGTCGCCCCTGGCCGGCCGTGAGGTGGTGATTCTGCTTGACCGCGACGATGCCGGCGAGAAATATGCGACCAGCGTGGCGACGATCCTGGGCAAACTCAAGACCCCCGCCGTGGTGCGGATCGCGCGGCTGTGGGATCGGTGGCCGGAATTGCCCAAGGGCGGGGACATGGCCGACGTGATGGCCTTGGCGGGTGGGGACGGCGAAGCCGTGAAAGCGGCGGTGATCGCCCTGGCCGATGCGGCGAAGCCTGTTGAGTCGGAGCCCAACGACGATGCGGCGGGCATCCCGACGCAACCCGAGGCGATGCCATGCGGTCTTGAGCCTTTCAGACCGTTCCCCGTCGATGTCCTGCCCGAGCCTATGGCGCGGTTTGTCAGCGAAGTGGCCAAGGCCACAGCGACGGACCCGGCCTTTGCGGCCCTATCCGCCCTGGTGGTGGTGGCGGGATGTATCGGGAACCGTCTGGCGATCATGGCTAAACCTGGCTGGGTTCAGCCTGCGGTCCTGTGGGGGGCCATCGTCGGCCGTTCGGGTTCGACTAAATCCCCTGTCTTGAAACTGGTCAAACAGCCGTTGGTGGAACGGTTGAAGCGCGACCATGAGGACTATCACAAGACCTTGGCGGACCACGAAGCGGCGATGCGGGAGCATGAGGCGAAGTTGGGGCAATGGAAACAGACGGCCGGCATAGGCGGCATGACGCCCGCGCCGACCGCTCCGATCCCGCCGACGATGAGGCGAGCACTAGTCGGGGACGTAACGACCGAAAAGCTCGGCGACCTGTCGGCAGAAAATCCCCTGGGGCTGATCGTGGTCCGTGATGAACTGGCATCGTGGGCGGGGAGTTTCGACCGCTACGCATCCGGCGGGAAAGGTTCAGATCGACCAGCATGGCTGAGCATGTATGACGCGGATTCGGTGACGATCGACCGCAAGACGGGCAAGGGTTTGATCTTCTGCGAGCGGGCGGCCGTCAGCGTCCTGGGCTCGATTCAGCCAGGCACCCTGGGCCGTCTGTTCGGAACCGCCGAGCGCGAGGCGGGCCTGCTCGCGCGTCTGCTACTGGTGCATCCTCCCGAGCGCCCGGCGCTCTGGACTGAGGATGAACTGACCGACGCGACCGCTCAAGTCTGGCGTGAACTGTTGGACGGTCTGTTGGACCTTGAGCCCGCCCACGATGAGAACGGGGGCTGCCGGCCTTGGATCGTACCGCTGAGCCCCGAGGCCAAGGCCGCATTCATCCCATGGCACAACCTGCATGAACAGGAACGACCTACGATTGAGGACGACGACTTGGCCGCCCACTACGCCAAGCTCAAGGGCGGGTGCTGCCGAATCGCGCTGCTGTTCGAGGCTGTCAACGCGGTGACGCTGGCCCGCCGGCCGGACAGCATCAGCGGCGAGGCGATGGGGCGGGCGATTGAGGTGGTGGACTGGTTCAAGGCCGAGGCCCGGCGGGTTTATGCCGGCATGGGCGAGGACGAAAATCAACGCGCCCAACGCAAACTGGTGGACCTGATCCGCCAACAAGGCGGCGAGGCGACACCCCGGACGTTGCGTCAACAGAGTCGGCAATTCAAGACCGCTGAGGATGCCACCAAGGCGCTGGACGGGCTGGAGCGGGCTAAGCTCGGTAGCTGGCACTACCCACCGACAGGCCCGCAAGGTGGCCGGCCCAGCCGCACGTTCAAGCTCTTGGAGCAAGCGGCCGCCAGCGATCCCCGTCTACAAAACCCCCAGCCGCAGCGTCCGAATGAGGGTTTCGGTTACGTAGACACCGAGAACGATGGCCGGGAACGGGGGGAGTTATGACCGCTTACGCCTTGCTGAACGACCTGCGCCAACGTGGCGTGGTCCTGACCGCCAAGGACGACCGCTTGGCCTACGACGCCCCGAGGGGCGTTCTGACGGCCGACCTGCGGGCGCTGCTGGTGGGACTCAAGCCGGCCCTGCTAGCCATCCTGCGGGGCGATCCAACCCCCCGCGTCCGGGCCGGCCGGGCCATGCGGCGCGCCCGGCGAACGGGTGACAACGTGCTGGCGGTGGCCCTGCGGGACGCCTGGGAAGAGCGGCTGGCGGTCTGTAAGGTCGACGGCGGCTTAACCGAGGAACAGGCCCAGCTTGTCGCGGCCAAGGAAATTGAAGATCAGGCTTGACTGTGAGGGCTTTATGGTCGATAATAGCCTAACGTACGTTACGGAGTATTCGGCCATGACCAAGATGAGCATCATCGAAGCCCGTGAGAACCTGTCCGACGTTCTAAACCGGGTGAGTTATGCCGGCGAGCGCGTCCTGCTGGAGCGCCGGGGCAAGCCCACGGCCGCGCTGGTGTCGGTCGAGGACATGGAACTGCTCGAAGCCCTGGAGGACCGGGAGGACATCCGCGCCGCCAAGCGAGCCATTGCCGAGGCCAAGCGCAAGGGTGAGAAGCCCATCCCCTGGACGGAACTCAAGGCCAAGCTGGGGCTCTGATCCATGCGATACCAAGTCCACGTCCTGCCATCAGCCGGTAAGGTGATTGAACGACTGCCCCGCGACGTTCGCAACCGCGTGGCCGGCGTGATCGACGGGCTGGCTGAGAACCCCCGCCCGGCCGGGTGCAAGAAACTGGCGGGGCAGGACGACCTGTGGCGAGCAAGGGCAGGCGACTGGCGCATCATCTACAGCATCGAAGACCGCAAGCTGATCGTCCTGGTGGTCAAGGTCGGCCATCGTAAAGACGTTTACCGGAGTAAGTGACATGGCGAGCTTGAACAAAGAGAACGGCGGCTGGCGTGTGCTGGTGGTGATGGCGGATGGCCGCAAGACGATCCGGCTAGGCAAGATGGACAAAGACTCAGCCATGCGGATCAAGGGTTTTGTCGAGTCCCTGGCGTCGGCCAAGGCCAGCGGCCAGGCCCTGAACGCCACAACGGCAACATGGCTGGGGGACATCAACGATCCCCTTCACGAACGCTTAGCCGCTGCGGGGCTGGTCGCGCCGAGGAAGGGCCGGGCGACCGCAACGCTCAAAGTGTTTATGGTGGAACACCTGGCGGGCCGGGCCGACCTGAAACCCGCCACGAAGCTGGTCCGCGAACAGGTGGTCAATGACTTGGCTGGGTTCTTCGGCGAGGATCGGGACGTGGCGAGCATCACGGCCGGCGACGCCGACGACTTCAAGCAAGCCCTGGTCAAACGTGAACTGGCCGCGACGACGATTCACAAGCGGCTACAGGTGGCCCGGGCGTTCTTCCATGCCATGCGTCGGCGAAAGCTGATCGTTGAGAATCCCTTTGACGGGGTGACGCTGGCGGCTACGGGCATCCGGGACCGGCAGCGTTTCGTGACGCTGGAGGAAGCGGCCTTGCTGCTGGACGCCTGCCCGAACCACGACTGGCGGGCGATCGTGGCCCTGAGCCGGTTCGGTGGTCTACGCTGCCCGTCCGAGGTGCTGAGCCTGCGATGGCAGGATATCGACTGGGAGAAGGGGCGGGTGGTGGTGACTTCGCCCAAGACGGAACACTTAGGCAAAGACAGCCGGACGATTCCCCTGTTCCCCGACCTGCGGCGGGTGCTGCTAGAAGCGTTCGAAGCGGCCCCCGAGGGATCGGTCTACGTCGTCGATGAACGCTACCGGCAGGCGGCGACCGGGCCGGCAGGATGGCGGAACGCGAACCTGCGGACCACGTTCAGGAAGATCATCCGCAAGGCCGGCCTGACGCCCTGGGAGCGATGCTTCCACAACATGCGGGCCAGCCTTGAAACGGAGCTAGTCGAGAAGTACCCGGTTCAGGTGGTGACCGACTGGCTGGGCAACACGCCCAAGGTGGCGATGCGTCACTACCTGATGACGACCGACGCGCACTTCGACGCGGCCGTGGGCTCAGAATCCCTGGCACAGAATCCGGCACAGTTGGCCGGCGTATCGCGTCGCAAGCCGGCGCACGCCAAAAACCATGAAACACAAAACCCCGCATTTAGCGGGGCTTTACGTGCGGCCGCGATGGCCTGCGATGCTTCGGACAACCGTCCAATAGTGTGGTCCACACCGATTAACGTCAATTCGAACCCAACAACCTGATCAATGCACGTTGCTCGGTGCAAGAGCAGCCGCGATTCGAGCCCAAGGAAATAACCCTGTGGGGTTCATGGTTGATTGTTCCCGCCAGGTGTTCTGTACGGTTCAGATCGCAGATACCGCTCCCGTCGTTTGCGGATCTCCTCGGCCAGGGCGGTGAGACCTTGGCGTGTGGCCAGGGCAATCGCAGCGTCTGCTTGTTCCACGGCATGCAGATAATCACCGCATGCCGCGTAGGCCGCGGCCAATGTGTCGAGCACGTTCGGGTCGTCGCCGGCCAGACTCGCCGCACGCAAGGCCAACTCGAGCGAACGGTCGGCCTGACGGGAATCAGCGATCGGATGGGTCGCCAGAATCCAGGCCGTTTCGTTGGTGAGCTCGGGCCACGGCGCACGGACTCCGATCGCAGCCTGGTAGAACTGATCCGCTGACGGGGGATCAAGACCGTTGAGCAGGACCAATGCCAGTTGCCCTTCAACGTCAGCCGTCGCGGGGTCAACCCTAAGCGCGTGCAGATAGTGTTGCGACGCCTCGCGAATCTCCCCCAGACTGACCAGCGTCTTACTGAGATTGAGACGTGCCCCGACGAAGTCCGGCTCATGTTCGATCGCCCGCCCGAAATACCCGCGGGCGCTCGCCGTGTCACCGGCCAACAATGCGAGGCTGCCAAGGTTGTTCATCGCGCGCACGTCATCGGACCTGATCCTCAGGACCTCGTTGAAATCAGCCGCAGCGGCGCTTCGGTTCCCGCGTCGCATCTCGATCAGACCAAGCTGATTGTGAGCCATCCACGCCTCGGGGTTCTTCGCCAGCGTGTCACGCCACAGCGTCTCGGCGTCCTTGAAATCCCGGCAGTGGTCAGCCGTCAAGGCCATCAGCGGCGCTAGCATCACCACCGCCAGGGTGCCCCGCCATCGCCCCAGACGCAGACGCTCCGCCCCCATCCGCAGCCCGGCCGCTCCCCCAGCCATCAAGCCGATGCACGCCAGGTAGCTGAAGTGATCCGCCACGAACGAGTACCGCATCGGATAGACATTGATGAACCCCAACGCGGGAAACAGCGTCAGCACGTAGAACCCCGCCGCCGCCGCCGGCCCCCGGCCGATCCTTGGCCGCAAGGCCCACAGCAACACGAGCGTGAGCACCGCCCCCGCCGGGAACGCGTACTGCCAGACCGCCGCCGGATCGATCCGCCACTGGGGATACATGAACGTCAGCGGCCAGGGCCAGATCAATTTCCCCGGGTAAAACCACACAGCCCTGCCCGCGATCAGGCAACGCGCGACCCACGAGTAGTCCCATTCCGCCCCGGTGGCGCCCACGTGCTCCCGCTCCATCAGGATCGTCAGCAGCGCCAAACCGATCCCCACCACGAAGAACGGGACGAGCGTCCACGCGTCGCGCCGTGTGACGCGTCCACGCCGCCACCAGATCACCACCAGCAGCGCCGCCGGGAGCGTGCACGTCACGGTCTTGCTCAGTAGCGCCAGCATGTACAGCCCCACGGCGCTCGCGTAGACCCATCCGGAAGGGGACCCAGCATCTGGATCACGGCCGACCGGCGACCACCGCAGGAACCGCAGCCCCGCCGCGAGATAGAAGACACCCGACAGCACGTTCTTCCGCTCGGAGACCCACGCGACCGATTCAGCCTGGATCGGGTGAACCGCAAAGACCGCCGCCGCCAGCCACGCCCCGGGCACCTTGAGCACGCTCATCACCCGCCACAGCAGCAGCGCCGTCAGGGCGTGCAGCGCGATGTTCGTCGCGTGATACCCCCCGGGCGCATCGCCCCACAGCCGGTACTCCAGCCAGAAACTGGTGTGCGTCAGCGGGTAGTACTGCGGCGTGGCCCCGATGTCCGTCCAGATCTGCCCCAGCCCCGCGACCGAGCGCAGCGTCGGGTTGGCGTAGACGTAGTCGTCGTCGTCCCACACGTACCCCGCCCCAAGCGCCGGCAAGAATGCGATGACCGTCACTGCGACCAGCATCGCCCCGCGTGCCCACGTGTGTACCGATGTGCGGCTAATCACAAGTAGATAGATCGACACACCCGGCCTGGCCGCTGCAACCGCGCCTCACCTCCGCCGCGGAACCCACGACCCCAGCAGCATGCACACAATGGCCAAACTGCTAGGCTCCGGCACCACCCCAAGCACAAAAGCGGAGAACCCCTCCGTCTGAACCGTGATCGTGTTGTTGACCAGGTCCCGCCCGATCACCGGCAGCAGCTCGAACGTCCCGTCATGACGCTGATGCTGGATGTAGAGCATGTCCTCCGCCACCCCAGCCCCCAGCAGGCTCTCGTCATACGTGAAGGTGAGCGTGACCAGCCCGCTGAACGATCCATCGAACCCGAAATCCCAAACCTGGATCGTCTCGCCGCTCAGAAGGAAATCGATCGCCGCCGCAAGCCCGGCGTCCAACTCTGCCGCGGTCGTGCGGAAGAACTCGCCCCTGAGCGTCCCCGAGGCGTCCACCTGGCTGAAGTCAAAATCAACGCCCCCAGCAAACCCCGCCCCGCCCGCCACCTGACCTGTGACGTGAGCGCCCTGCCCGATGGCCGCAAGTGGAAACCCCACGACGTACAGATCGCCTAGACTGCTAAGTTGGTAGACGATCTTCGAGCCATCCGAGGTAAGTCTGTGGCTTTGAATGTACTCAGTATCCGATGACAAGTCCGGCGTGATCGCCACGGGATCGCCGCCGCCCACGGGCACGGCGAAGAGCTTGGTCGCGCGATACTGACTACTCAGACCCATGCCAAACACGACGAAGTGGCCATCGGGGGAAAGAATACTGGTGATATTCGAATTCATGGCCGTTGTCTCGACCGGGGCGCTAAGTGATTGTCGGTCAGTCCCGTCGAGATTGACGCTGTACAATCCGAATCTACTGGGCGTGGTACTGGTATCGTATGTGCTATAGATCACCCGCGAGCCCGCGTCGGTCTCGGAGACCATCGTCGTGCTAACGTAGATACCCCCTGGATTGTCAGTCAGGTTGATCGGCGAACCACCAGCCAACGGCACGCTGTACAGGTCGTATGTGACGGACGATCCGTGGTCATCTGCTTGCATATACACAACCTGTGTGCCGTCTGAGGCATATGACCGGAAATAGACGCCGCTGAGTCTGTTTGTGAAGACTTTGTTGTTCAGCCTTACCGGGTCGCCGCCCGCGACGGGCACGCTATAGAGCTGATAAAGGTCGTCGGATTGTTCATCGGACCCATAGACCACGTAGGCCCCATCAGGGCTTATGCTCATAGTGGAAGTGAAACTCGTGAATCCGGATGCTGGTCTATTGAGCAGCCGTGGTGTCCCGCCGTCGATGCCCGTGATGTAGATCCGTCTGCCGGTTGTAAACGCCACCTGGCTTCCGTCGGGTGTAAAGGCCAGATTGCTTCCGACTCCGAAGCCCATCGATTCATTATTGAGCTGCACAACGGGTCCGCCATTCATCGGGTCACTGAATAGCTGGTCGAGGATGGCCTCGTTGATCGTCGACGTCGTCTTCCAGTAGAACAGCCGGCTGCCATCCGGTGAAAATACAGGAGTGATCGAAGCAAGCTTGCCAGACCCGGCCGGACTGCTCAGTTGCGTGATCTGTCCGCCCGTGCACGGCACGGAGTAAACAAGTTGCTTGCTGGTGAAGAGCAGACTCCCCCCGTCCGGCGTATATCCTGCGGAATGGAGCTCACCTGTATCATAGTCAATGACCATGATGGGCTGCCCGCCCGCGACGGGCACGCTGTATATCTGTTCCCGATTCCCATTGTCGTATGTGTGAACGCTGAAAAGAACACGACTCCCGTCGGGTGTGACCCCTCTCAAGCCGCCGATGTGGTCGCGCGTCAGCGTGCCCGAGAGGAGCTGCGACGTGCCGCCGCCGATGGGGACGATAAAGACATCATGATTCGTGTAGTAAGTACTGCCCGACTGATAGACCACCGCGCTTCCATCCGGAAGGATGTTGTAGAAATCGACCTTTTCGCCCGGAAGTGGCGGCGCATTGAGCTTCAGGCTCGATCCGCCAAAGCAGGGCTCGCTCACCCCCAGCAGCAGCAGGCCAAACAGGGCGACCGTTCCAATGACTTGCTTTACTCGCATTTCCGTTTCCTTGGTGTTTCTCTTCTGACCAAGCCCGCGATGTACGCTCGGTCGTGAGTAGTTTTAGATCGACATCCTTGGCCTCTCATCAACTGCGACCGCGCATTACCTCCGCCGCAGCCCCCACGGCCCCAGCAGCATGCACACAATGGCCAAACTGCTGGGCTCCGGCACCACCCCAAGCACGAAGGCGGAGAACCCCTCCGTCTGCACCGTGATCGTGTTGTGAATCAAGTCGCGCCCGACCACCGGCAGCAGTTCGAACGTCCCGTCATGACGCTGGTGCTGGATGTAGAGCATGTCCTCCGCCACCCCCGCCCCCAGCAGGCTCTCGTCATACGTGAAAGTGAGCGTGACCAGCCCGCTGAACGAGCCGTCGAACCCGAAATCCCAGACCTGGATGGTCTCGCCGCTCAGAAGGAAATCGATCGCCGCCGCAAGCCCGCCGTCGAGCTCCGCCACGGGCGTGCGGAAGAACTCGCCCCTGAGCGTCCCCGAGGCGTCCACCTGGCTGAAGTCAAAATCGACCCCCCCAGCAAACCCCGCCCCGCCCGCCACCTGACCCGTGACGTGAGCGCCCTGCCCGATGGCCGCAAGCGGGAAACCCACGACGTACAGATCGAACACACTGCCAGACTGATTCATTTGGTAGACGATCTTCGAGCCGTCCGAGGTCAGTGCGTAGCTTTGAATGCTCTCGGTGCCCAACGACAAGTCCGGCGTGATCGCCACGGGGGCGCCGCCGCCCACGGGCACCGCGAAGAGCTTGGTCGCGCGATACTGATTAATGAAGCCGATGCCGAAAATGGCAAAGCGGCCATCGGGGGAAAGCAGGGTGGTGCCATTGACATCCATGCCCGCCGCTTCAACCGGGGCGCTGAGCGCCTGCCGGTCGCTCCCGTCGAGATTCACGCTGTACAGGTGGTTGTTGGCAGGTGGGGCCGTGGATGTGCTATAGACCAGACGCGTGCCCGCGTCGCTCTCGGAGATCAGCGTCTCGTCGATTCTTATACCCGTCGGATGGCCAGTCAGGTTGATCGGCGAACCGCCAGCCAGGGGCACGCTGTACAGGTCCTCAGTATAAACCGACCCGCTGTAATGGCTCAGCTCATAGACCGCCTGCGCACTGTCTGAGGCATACGACCGGAAATAAACCCGGTCTTGCGTTGCACTGATCGGGTTGTTCAGCCGCACCGGATCGCCGCCCGCGACGGGCACGCTGTAAAGCTGATCAAAGTCTTCGGATTGTTCGTCGGATTTATAGACCACGTAGGCCCCATCGGGGCTCATGCTCATGTCGGCCACGCCACTGGAGAAGCCTGCGGCCGGCTTGTTGAGCAGGCGTGGCGTGCCGCCATCAATGCCCGTGATGTAGACCTGCTGGTTGGTGGCAAACGCCACCTGGCTTCCGTCGGGCGTGAAGCCCACGCTGCTTCTCACGGCCCCCAATCCCCCATTGAGCTGCACGGCGGGTCCCCCATCCATGCGGTCACTGAATAACTCGTTATATAAGCCGCCGCTGCTGCCCTTCCAGTAGAGCAGCCGGCCGCCATCCGGCGAGAATACCGGACCGGGTGGAGCAAAGTAGCCCGACACGGTCGGACTGCTCAATTGCGTCACGGCTTCGCCGGTCAACGGCATGGCGTATATATGCTGCTGCGTCGTGACCAGCAGATTCCCCCCGTCCGGCGTATATCCACGGGCGCCCCATTCCGACCCATAGGCAATCAGCATGACGGGTTGTCCGCCCGTGGCGGGCACGCTGTACAGGTCGCTCTGATTCCGGTCGCCGTTCGTCGATACGCGAAAGAGAACGAAGCTCCCATTGGGTGATACCCCAGACAGGCCGCTGACGTCGTTGCGCGTCACCGTGCCTGAGAGGAGCTTCGGCGTGCCGCCCCCGATGGGAACGATAAAGACATCATTGCTCCCCACGACGCCCTGGCCCGACTCGTACACCACCGCGCTCCCATCCGGAAGAACGGTGTAGGAACCGACCTCTTCACCCGGAAGTGGCGGCGCATTGAGCTTCAAGCTCGATCCGCCAAAGCAGGGCTCGCTCACCCCCAGCAGCAGCAGGCCAAACAGGGCGGCCGTTCCAATGACTTGCTTTACTCGCATTTCCGTTTCCTTGGTGTTTCTCTTGTGACCAAGCCCGGCCAGGAGATACACCTGAACAGTGGGGTGTGGGGCCGTCAGAGGACCCTGGGGATGGGGGTTAGGTGAAGATGGGAGGAATGGGCGGTAAGCGCGGAGGCACAGCGTGGATTCGAGAGGCGTGGATGGAGCCAATTGAGCGGCTTCCGGACGAACAACGCCAGTCTCCGGCGAGAATGTGGGGCTAAACGACCATAATGAAGATAAACTACCGCCAGCCGCTCGAAATACAAGAGGCGTAGCGGTGATTTGCATAAAATAACTTTAAGGCGTGGTCCTGCTCTATTCAGCGACAAGATAAGAGAAATAACTATAGAATGTTATTGGTGGGGTTTGTAAACGGGGGAGCGGACCATGCTGGGGGTCAGAGGGGGCTCGCAAGGCGATGGAGGGTTGAGCATAATCTGTCCGGACCAAGCGAAGCATATGCTGTTCTGGCCGGAAAACTGTTTGAGCGCATCGATGCCGCGAGGGCGGCGATCTGGTTAAGCTTGGGCCAAGAGCCTTAATGATGTCATAGCGCGGGCGTGTAGCCGCGCAGGCTTACTGACTCCTGCATCCTGAACTTATCCACCATTTGCGCCCTGCCGTGGTTTGTTGCATACTCTCGGGCATGAGACCCATCGGCACCGCTTCCCAACTCGAGGCCCGCCGCCGCAGGGCCGTGGC
>JADZET010000370.1 GCA_020850375.1 Phycisphaeraceae bacterium
CGACGCCGATCATCTCGTGCAACAACCTCTGGCAGAAGGTCGAGGGGGTGATCGACGCCTGGAACGCCTGCGAGCACCTGCCGGCCGACCTGCGGCAGTTGCGGGTGGTCCGGCCGGATCAGCCGCGGATCGTCACGGAGTACTGGACGGGCTGGTTCGACCGCTGGAGCGGGGAGCACCGCGACAACCAGTCGACGGAGCTGCTCGAGTACCGCCTGGCGGGCATCCTGGCCCAGGGGGCGCAGTACAACCTTTACATGTTCCACGGGGGGACGAATTTCGCGTTCTACGGCGGGCGGTCGGTGGCGGTGCCGGACTGCTTCATGACCACGAGCTACGATTACGACGCGCCGCTCTCGGAAGCCGGGGGACGTGGGCCCAAGTATCGGGCGACGCAGCGCCTGAGTATGTTCGCCAGCCAGTTCGGCCACGTCCTGGCCAACCTCGACCCGGCCGATCACCACGTGGCCGTCCAGCCGGTCGAGCAGGAGCACGACCTGTCGGTCATCCACCAGCGCGGCAGTCAGGGCGACGTGGTCTTTCTGCTTCGCCCGCCGCAGGGCAAGGCTGAATCCAAGACCCACAACCCCGCGAAATTGCTGCTCTCCAACGGGCTGAGCCTGCCGGTCTACATGGGCGAGGACGCGGCCGCGTGGGTGCTGCTGGGGGCGAGGCTCAATTCGTGCGAGCTGAACTACACCAACCTGCGGCCGTGGGCGTGGCTGAGCAAGCGGATGCTG
Source organism: Phycisphaeraceae bacterium (assembly GCA_020850375.1). Next base: position 741 of record JADZET010000370.1, read on the forward strand.
GTGCTGTTCGGCCCGGCCGGGACGCAGGGACTGCTGGCGATCAACAACGCGCCGCTGACGGTGACGGTGCCGGTGGAAAAGCAGGACAAGCCCCTGGTCGTCGAGCACGAGGACGTGGTGGTGGTCGTGCTCAACCGACGTCAGGTCGACATGGCCTACGTCAACGGCAAGGACCAGCTCGTCATCGGGGCCTGGGCGCTCGACGCGGCCGACCAGCCGCTGCGCGATCCCAAGGCGTCGGCGGTGATGCTGGTGGATCAGGAGGCGAAGATTCGCAAGCTCAACACGCCCGCGCCGCCGCGCCGGACGCCGCTGAAGCTCGGGCCGTGGCGGTCGACGCCGGCGGCGGAGCTGACCTCGGACAGCGGGGCAAGCTTCAAGCCCATCGGCGGGCCCGCGAGCCTTGAAGCCCTCGGCTGCGACTTCGGCTATGGCTGGTATCGGCTGCAATGGCCCACCGTGCCGAAGATGCCGGCCGGGACGAAGCTGCTTATCCCCAACAGCGGGGATCGTCTGCACCTCTACGCCGGCAACAAGGCGATGGGGGTGCTGGGGCTGGGGCCGGGCGCTGTGCGTGGGGCCGTGTCGAACAGACTGCCCGCCAAGGCTCAGGAGCTAACCATCCTGGCGGACAACCTTGGCCGGTACAACTTCGGCTGGCGGATGGGCGAATCCAAGGGCGTGCCCGAGCACCTCTACGCGGTCAAGCCGATCGCGGTGGGCAAGCCCAAGGTCACGCGGGAGGCCGCGCCAAACCCGTTCGTGCTCTCGGACTTCTGGGTCAACCTGCGGGCGGGCGCGACGGGGCAGCGGCCGTGGTTCACCTTCACCTTCCGGGCCAAGGGCAGCGAGCCGGTGGTGCTCGAGGCCACGGACTTCCCGCTCAAGGCGATGGTGTTCATCAACGATCAGCCGCTGAACCTGATCGACACCTCGCCGTGGGGCAGCTACACCCAGTTCGTCCTGCGGCCGGGGCAGGAACTCAAACCGGGCGGAGGCGTGCAGACGCTCCGCATCGCCCTGCTGCAGCCGACGGACAAGCTGCCCAACCCGTCTAAACACCTCAAGCTCTATCAGGCGGTGGCGAACCTGAGCGCCAAGGCCCAGTGGTCCTTCACCCCCTGGTCGCCCCCGACAGACGGTGGTGAATCTCAGGCCAAACTCGCGCCCGGCCTGCCCTGCTGGCATCGCACGAGCTTCAAGGTGTCGCACAACGACACGCCGCTGTGGCTCGACCCGGCCGGGCTGAGCAAGGGGCAGATCTACCTCAACGGCCACAACGTCGGGCGGTACTTCGTCGCCACGACGGACGGCAAGAAGGTCACGCCGCAGACGTTGTACTACCTGCCGGAGCCGTGGCTGCGGACGGACGGGCCGAATGAGCTGGTCATCTTCGACGAGCACGGCAAATCGCCCGCCCCCGCCCCCGGAAGAGGGTGTCGGCTGGTGTACGACTGGATGGCGCCATACAACCGCACGACATGACGCAAACCGTCATCTGCCCTAGAATAAAAGCATGAGTGAAAAGACCGAAGCCAAGAAGTCGCTCGAGGTGGTCGAGCCCGTGGGCAAGCGCGTCCTGATCCGCAAGGACGAGGACAAGAAGCAGACCCGCTCGGGCATCCACTTGCCGGACAAGATCGAGATCCCCACGCTCACGGGGCGGATCGTGGCCGTCTCGGCTGAGGTCGAGGGCGACGAGAACTATCCCATCAAGCAGTACGACAAGGTCCTGTTCCACCCCAAGGACGCGATCCCCGTGGACTTCGAGGGGGACAACCGGCTGTTCGTCGTGCCGGTGGAGAACGTGGTGGCGGTGTTCCGCAAGGTCTAGCCCCCGGCCCCGGCCCCCGGCCCCCGGCCCCCGGAAGGTGGCGACAGTCCCGAATGAAGGCGTCGCGAGTAAGCGTGTCCCACAACGAGAGCTCCTCGCTTGATCGACCCCCTGCCGATCCAACCTCTCGGGCCCTTCCGCGCGAGCCTGCGCGTGCCGGGGTCCAAGAGCCTGACGAACCGGGCGCTGCTGCTGGCGGCGCTGTCGGAGGGCGTGAGCATCCTGCGCGACGTGCTGCTGTCGGACGACTCGCGGCGGATGATCGAGGCACTCAAAGCGATGGGGTTCAACCTCGAGGTGCACGAGGGCCGCAAGCTCGTGTGGGTCGAGGGCTGCGGCGGGAAGATCCCGGCCCCAGGGGCGGAGCTGATGCTCGGGAACGCGGGCACGGTGATGCGGCCGCTGACGGCGGCGTGCTGCCTGGGCGAGGGCGATTTCGTCCTCGACGGCGTGCCGCGGATGCGTGAGCGGCCCATCGGCCAGCTCGTGGACCAGCTGCGCCAGCTCGGGGCGTCGATCGACTATCTGGGCCAGGAGGGCTACCCCCCGCTGCGCGTGCATGGCCGAGGGGGGCTTCCGGGCGGAATGCTTCGCGTCGGGCCGACGCTCTCGAGCCAGTACATCACCGCCCTGCTGGTCATCGCGCCCTATATGCGGGAGGGGCTGACGGTCGAGTTCGACGGCGCGGTCACCAGCGCCCCCTACGTGCTGATGACGCTGAGCATCATGTATGAGTTCGGCCTGACGACCGAGTACGACCCGGCGGTGCTGCGGCGCGTGCACGTGC
>JADZET010000371.1 GCA_020850375.1 Phycisphaeraceae bacterium
CACGCGACGGATCGCACGCTTCCACAAGGACGAACGGAACCATGACACGCGAAACCAAGATCGGCCTCCTGGCGGGCATGGGCATCATCTTGCTGATCGGGATCATCGTCAGCGACCTTCTGGTCAAGCCCCCCCAGGACGTGCCGACTCAGCTCCAGCGTTTCGCCGCCGGCGCCCAGGACAGCGTCAACAGCCGCACGGCCCAGAGCTGGCGGCCCATGGGCTCGACGTCAGCCGGCGTCGGAGCCGCCGCCCGACCGATCCCCACGCCCACCGAGCTTGACAACGCCTCCGTCGCCACCGCCGCGCAGCAATACGCGGCCGACCTGATCAACCGTCAACCGATCCCCGCGCTCCGCCAGGAACAGACGCCCAAGACGACCACGTTCGCATCGGGCCACCCCGAGGACGCGCCCGTGGCTAACGGCTCGAACCTGCTCGTCCCCGTCGAGTCCTCGCCCATCACGGCCTCCGGCACACCGGTGACGCTCAACTCCGGCTCGGCCGCCGTCACCCCCACGCCAACCGCCTCGGCGCTCAGGACCGTCACCGTCGAGGCCGGCGACACCCTGACCAAGATCGCCGAGCGCGAACTGGGCTCGCAGGGCCGCTACCGCGAGATCTTCGACGCCAACCGCGACCAGCTCCAGTCCCCCGACGCCGTGAGGCAGGGCATGGTCCTGAAGATCCCCGCCGGCACCGCGGCTCCGACACCCGCCCATGCAACACCGGCCGCCGCGCCTCAACCCGCCCGCACCTACACCGTCAAGACCGGCGACACCCTCTACGCCATCGCCCAGAAGACCCTCGGCAGCGGGGCCCACTGGAAGGACATCCTGGCCGCCAATGGCAAGACGCTCCGCAACGACGCCAAGAACCTCAAGGACGGCCAGGTCCTGACGATTCCTTCCCCAAGCCGGTGACGCCGCCCTGTAGGGCACGCATCCTGCGTGCCTTGATGTGTGAGTGAACCTCCACCAAATGACGGCACGCGCGATGCGTGCCCTACGCCAAGGCGATGGTTGGGTGACATGCACCGCAAACTCGGATTCCTGATCGCCTCGACCTTCCTCGTCGGCTCCCTGCTGCTGGTCCTGCGCCAGCAGCAGTTCGAGGAGGCCCACCGACTCGTCCGCGCCCACAAGCAGATCGACCAGGCCCAGCGCGAGCTGTGGCAGCTTCAGGTCCAGATCGCCGGCGAGCTCCAGCCGCAGACACTGCGGCGGACGATCCAGACGCTGCCGGTCGAGTTCGAGCCCATCGTCGACGACATCGTCGAGTCCCCGTCCGCGTCGACGCCGCCCATGCGGGTCGCCTCCGCATTCCCCGCCAGGAAGTCCTCCAAGAAACCAGCAGGGGCCACCCATGGCCAGTGACACGACTCAACCCGGGCTCCAACCGGGCGACCGCCTCGCCGGCCTGCGCCGCGTGGCCATGGAGGAGACCGAGACCCGTCAGCGAGGCGGCCGATTCTCCGTCGTCGCCACGATTCTTGCCCTGGCCATCACCCTCGGCTACGGCTTAATGGCCGCCCGCGTCATCCACCTCCAGAACAACCCCCCACAGCCGATCGCCGAACGCGTGGGCATGCAGCACGGCACGATCCCCCTGATCGCCCGCCGCGGCACGCTCCTGGACCGCAAGGGACGCGTCCTGGCCTCGACCGGCGTGGCCTGGAAGCTCTTCGCCGACAGCCAGATCATTGGCGACCCCGTGGCCTTCGCCCAGAAGGTGGGACAGGAGCTCGACTACCCCGCCACGCCGATGGCCAAGGCCATCATCGACAAGCTCGGCAGCCGGTTCATCGTCCTGGACCCCGAGATGGATGACGTAAAAGCCTCCAAGGTCCTGGACCTGCGCCTCCCGGGCCTCGGACGACAGATGTATCTCGAGCGGCATTACCCGATGAAGACCCTCGCCGGCCAGCTCATCGGCTTCGTCGGCACGGACGACAAGGGCCTCGAAGGGCTCGAGCGCTACTTCAACGCTGAACTGACCGCCACGCCCGGCCAAGTCGACTACGTGCGGGCCGCCAACCGTCGGCCGCTGTGGATCCAGCCCGCAGGCTACCAGCTCCCGCAGACGGCCTCGGCCGTCCGACTGAGCCTCGACGTCGCCGTCCAGGCCATCGCCGAGGAAGAGCTCGAGGCCGCCTGCCGCAAGTTCGAGGGCAAGTCCGGCCAGCTCATCGTCATGGACCCGAGCACGGGTGAGATCCTGGCCATGGCCAACTACCCGTTCTTCGACCCGGGCTCCTTCGAGACGTCCAAGCCCGACGCCCGCCGCAACCGCTGCATCACCGACGTGTTCGAGCCCGGCTCGATCTTCAAGCCCTTCGTCTGGGCCGTGGCCACCGAGCGCGGCACCGCCCGGCCGACGGAGTTGATCGACTGCCACAACGGCCTGTACGTCACCCCCATCGGCCGGCGCCTCCGCGACGCCCACCCCTACGGCCTGCTGACCTGGGAGAGCGTGCTGATCAAGTCCTCGAACATCGGCATGGCCGTCGTCGGCCAGCGGATGGGCAACACCGCCCTCTTTAGCGCCATCCGGAGCTTCGGCTTCGGCCTGAACACCGGCAGCAAGCTCCCCGGCGAGTCCGCGGGCATGGTCCGGCCGCTGCGGTCCTGGGGCCATTACTCCGAGACCAGCGTCCCGATGGGTCAGGAGATCGGCGTCACGGCCATGCAGCTCGTGCGGGGCATGGCCATCCTGGCCAACGACGGCCAGACCGTCGTCCCCACCGTCCTGTTGAAGGACCCTGACGACCCGAGCATCCCCGAGCTGACCGTCCGCGAGCAGGCCATCAAGCCCCAGACGGCCAAGCAGGTCCGCCAGATCCTGCGTCGCGTCGTCGTCGAGGGCACGGGTCGGCAGGCCGCCAGCGAGCTCTACAGCATCTGGGGCAAGACCGGGACGGCCCAGATCGCCGACCACAAGCGCGGCGGCTACCTCGAGGGGGCCTACGTCGGCTCGTTCCTCGGCGGCGCGCCGCTGGACCACCCGCGCATCGTTGTGGGATGCTTCATTCACCGGCCCAATCCCTCCAAGGGCTACTACGGCGGCACCATCTCGGCGCCGGCGGTCAAGAACGTCATCGACCGCACCCTGATCTACCTCAACCAGGCCCCGGACCTCGAGCCCAAGGACACGGACGTCAACGCCATCGACGAGGCCCTGATCGCCATGGACCGCGACTGATCCGTCCGCTCGCCCGGCCGGTTGGTGCATCCAAGTTCCATCGAGTAATCTTTGCATTCCGCCCATCGCCCGTCCCCCTGGCGGACGCGGCTCGAGCATCACCCTTGATCGGACAGGAGCCTTCCTTGCATCAGACCGCCTTCCACAGCCTGCACGTCAAGCACGGGGCCAAGTTCGTCGACTACTTCGGCTGGCAGCTGCCGATCATGTACAAGTCGATCCACGAGGAGCACAGGCAGGTCCGCACGTCGGCGGGGCTCTTCGATGTCTCGCACATGGGCCGGATCAAGATCACCGGTCGCCACGCCCGCCGGCTGCTCGAGCGCGTGCTGACCCGCCGGATCACGGACATGGAGGAGATGGCCTGCCGCTACTCGCTGGTCTGCAACGAGCGGGGCGGCGTCATAGATGACGTGATCGTCTACCGCTATCCCGACTACTGGATGCTGGTGGTCAACGCGGCCAACCGCGAGAAGATCTTCACGCACCTGCGGGCCAACGTCGGCGATCTGTCGGTCAAGCTCGACGACTTCACGCTCTCCTCGGCCATGGTGGCGGTGCAGGGGCCCAAGGCGATGGCCTTCATCGGCGAGTTCTCCCGCGAGATCCCCACGCTCAAGCGCTACCACTTCTGCCTCAAGAACCTGGTGATCATGAAGCTGACCGTCAGCCGAACGGGCTACACGGGCGAGGACGGCGTGGAGATCATCATGCCGGGCAACCTCGCGGCGATGGCGCTCAAACTCTGGCTCAAGGACGACGACGAGTCCGGCGTGCTCAAGCCCGCGGGCCTGGGCGCGCGTGACACGCTCCGCCTCGAGGCCGGCATGCCCCTCTACGGCCATGAGCTCAGCGAGGACATTGACCCCCTCTCGGCGGGCCTGAACTTCGCCGTGACGCTCGACAAGGACCAGATGGACCAGGGCGAACCCTTCATCGGCCAAGAGGCGCTCAAGAAGATCGCCGCCGACGGGCCCGTCAAGAAGCTCGTGGGCCTCAAGCTTGAGGGCCGCCGCACCCCACGCCAGGGCATGAACGTGCTGGCGGGCGACGCCGTCGTCGGCCAGGTCACCAGCGGGTGCCTCTCGCCGACGCTCGAGTGCCCGATCGCCATGGCCTACATCCAGAGTGGGGCGACGCCTACGAGCGTCGACTTCGGCAGCGAGAAGAGCGCGGCGCAGCAGACATCGCTGCCGTTCTACAAGCGGCCGTCCTGACACCAGATGTTGGCTGATTGATCACGAAGAAAGGCAAACTCACGCGCTGCGCCGCCGGCGAGGGCTCGGTGGCTCGGCCGTCGCGGTGGTCGTCTCGGCGGGCTTGGGGGTCCTGCGGCGCCGGCGCCGTCCGGGCTCCGCGTCGTGCTCCTTGCCGAACGGGTTGCGGCTGTCGAGCCGTCGGCCGAGCTTCTCGAGGGCCTCGATCTCGATCTGACGCACACGCTCGCGGGTCAGCCCCACGCGCTGGCCGACTTCCTTGAGCGTCAGCGGGCCCTCGCCGCTCAGGCCGAATCGCAGCCGAAGGATGTTGGCCTCACGCTCGTCGATGGCGTCGAGCAGTTTGCGGATCGTCTGCACGTCGTCGCGGTTGACCATGTGCTCATCGGGCATCATGTGCCGGTGGTCGTGCAGCATCTCCGCCAGGTCCATGCCGGTCTCCCCGTTCTTGCTCGGGGTGTTGCCCGTCTGGGCCGGCCGCTGAAACGCCCGCACGGCCTTGCGGATCATGCGGACCTTCTTGGGATTCAGTTGCATCACCTCGGCCAACTCGGGCACCGAGGGCGATCGGCCGAGCTTCTCCTCGAGCTCCGCGGCGGCCTTCTTCCAGCGGGCGATCAGCTCGACCATGTAGGCCGGGATGTGCACGGGCTGGACGGCGTTGATCAGGGCGCGCTTGATCGCCTGCTTGATCCACCACGAGGCGTAGGTCGAGAACCGCGCCCCCTGCTCGGGGTCAAAAGCCTCGACGGCGCGGAGCAACCCCAGGTTACCCTCCTCGATCAGGTCGATCAGGGGCAGCCCACGGTTGGCGAATCGCTTGGCGATGTTGACCACGAGGCGGAGGTTCGAGCGGACCATCTGCTCCCGGGCGGCCGGGCAGTTCTCGTGCATGATCTTCCAGCACAGCTCCCGCTCCTGCTGCTGGGTCAGCAGAGGAGACGCGTCGATCTCCTTCAGGTACAACGCCAGCCCGCTCTTGATGGGGGAGCCACGCATCGGGCACATCTGCCCCGATCGAGCTAGAACCGCGAAATGCGGCCCGGGTCGGGGCGTCCTCTCCTGGGTATAAGTCGGTCTTTTGGGTGGGGCGCTTAAGGCCGGACGGCCGCGGATCGAAGGGCGGGCGGGGACGAGGGTTAAGAAAGTGCGCCGCGGCGCATCGCTTCCCACGCGACGCCCGCGGCTCCGATAATCCCTGCGTCATTGCCGAGTCGGGCGGGCACGATCGCCAACGCGTCGGCTGAGGCGATCCGCCACGTCCGCTCACGGAAGGAGCGGCGGATCCGGTCGAACATCCAGTCACCGGCCAGGGCCATGCCGCCGGCGAAGACAATCATCTTCGGATCCAGGACTCGGGCCAGCGTGACGCACGCCCACGCCAAGTCGTCGCAGACGCCTTGGGCAACCTCGACGGCCAGCGCGTCACCGGCCTGGGCGTGATCGAACAGGTCTTTCGCCGTAGGCTCGGGGCGGGAACGCAGCGACGTCGGCCGGCCGGTCTGAATCGCCTCCTTGGCCCGGCGAGACGCGGCGTTGGCCGAGGCGTAGAGCTCCAGGCACCCCCGCTGACCACATCCGCAGGGCAGACCGTCCTGACCGGGGTGAAGGATCAGGTGCCCCACCTCGGCCGCCAGACCGAAGCCGCCGTGCAGCACACGCCCGCCGATGACGATCCCCCCGCCGACACCCGTGCCGAGCGTGAGCATGACCAGGGGGTCAGGCAGCGAGATATTGCCGCCGTCCCCGCGACCCGCGCCGGCCCAATACTCGCCGAACGCGGCGGCGTTGGCGTCATTCTCGATCACGGCGGGCAGATCCAGCAGCTCGCTCATCCGCCTGGCCAGGGGCACATCGGTCCAACCAGGCAGGTTGGGGGCGCTCAGGACGATGCCGTGGTCGAAGTCAATCAGCCCCGGCGTGCCAACGCCCGCGGCGGCGATCGAGCCCGGCCCAAGCGTCATGCCGGCCTTCTGAGCAACCTCGCCCGCCAGCCGGGCCATCGCGGCGCAGACGGCCTCAAACCCGTCCTTGCCGGGCGTGGGGGCCGACCCGCGCGACAACGCCCTGCCAGCGTCGTCGACGACGCCAACCTTGATGTTCGTCCCCCCCAGGTCGATGCCGAGGTAATGCTTGGGCATGGGTGATGACGCCGGTCAACAGGCTGGATTGTCCGCTGGCCAACGAGCCAGCGGGCGGATGAAGAGACTATGATAAATGGCCCCGGGGCTTTCCGCTCCGCGATGCCACCCCCCTGCCTGAGAGGTTGTCCCTGATGCGCATCCTGCTCGCAAACCCCCGCGGCTTCTGCGCCGGCGTGAACATGGCCATCCAGTGCGTCGAAGAGGCCGTCAAGATCGTCGGCACGCCGCTGTACGTCTACCACGAGATCGTGCACAACCGCCACGTCGTCCAGCAGTTCGTCCGGCAGGGCGTGGTCTTCGTCGACGACATCGACGAGGTGCCCGCCCACTCGACGGTGATCTTCTCCGCCCACGGCGTCAGCCCCGACGTCCGCAAGCGGGCCAAGGGTCGTGGCTGCACCATGATCGACGCCACCTGCCCGCTGGTGACCAAGGTGCACATGGAGGCCATCCGCTACGCCCGCCAGGGGTACCACATCCTGCTCGTGGGCCACGCCGGCCACGACGAGGTCGTCGGCACCGTCGGTGAGGCCCCGGGGGCCATCAGCATCGTCGAGTCGCCCGCCGACGTGGGGAAGCTGCCCTTCACCGACGCCGACCCGCTGGTCTACCTCACGCAGACCACGCTGAGCATGGACGACGCGAACCTCATCATCGACGCCATCAAAAAGCGCTACCCGCACGTCAAGAGCCCCCCGAGCGAGGACATCTGCTACGCGACGACGAATCGCCAGCACGCCGTGCGCGACCTGGGGCGCGACGTGGACGTGGTGCTGGTCGTCGGCTCGCGCAACAGCTCCAACTCCGTCCGCCTGACCGAGATCAGCCAGAACACCGGCACGCGGGCCTACCTCGTCGACGACGTGAGTGAACTCAGGCACGAGTGGTTCGAGGGCGTCGAGAACGTGCTGGTGACCGCCGGGGCCTCAGCGCCCGAGCACCTGGTGCGCGAGATCGTCGACAACCTCCTGACCAAGCACGGCGGACAGGTCGAGGAACGCCACGTGGTCGAGGAGGACATGCACTTCGAGCTGCCGATCAGCCTGCGCAGGCTGCGCGAGCGGGCGCCGGTGCGGTGATATTTTGTAGGGCGTGCATCCTGCACGCCTTGGCACGCAGGATGCTTGCCCTACCCGGGGCTTACTGATCCAGGTCCACGATGCGCCGTGGATCGACCTTGAAATGACGCTCGATGATGAAGGCCGGGTCGAAGAGGCGGTCCTTGATCCGCCCCTCCTCGTCGCCGCCGCGCGGGTCGCTCAGGCTCAGCGTCATCCGGGCGTTGATCCGCGTCAGCCGAACCTTGACCTGACTGGCCAGGTAGGGCCAGTCCTTGCTGTCGGACAGCCCCTTGGTGCGAACGCGCTGGGGGTGCGTCAGCTCGGCCACGAGCACCGTCGCGCCTTCGCCGTCGTGCAGCTCGACACGTTCGACCAACCCGTCCGTCTGGCGAAACCACGTCCACCACTGCCGCCCGTCGGTGTCCGAGACCTGTTTGAAGACCCACGCGGCCTTGGATGTGTCCCAGTCGACCCGGAAGAGGTCACCGACCGGCTGTGAAGACGGCACGGAGGCTGCTACGGTGGGGGCGGTCACGGGGTGCAGTCCCAGCAGGCGGGCGAAGTCACCCGGCGCGATCGGCATCGCAAAGTCGGTCAGCAGGGCGAATTTCTCAGGGGTGAAGCGTGCACTGCGGCCGACGTACGCCATCCGGGGGTCAGCCTGGGCATTGACGATCCAGTAGCGATCCGCGTTGGCCCCGAGCCAGAATCCCGTCTGCCCCGCCTTGCCGATGTCGGCCGCGAGCTTGTCGGCGTCGGCCAGCACCAGCGTCCCCTCGCCTCGCTCGAAGCGTGATTCTCCTCGCTCGTCCCGCCAGCGCAGCTCGATCTCCAGCCGTGACCAGAGCCGACTCATCTGCCCGGCACGCCGGTTGAATCGCTCGATCACCTGGGCGTCGGTAACGTCCGTCGGCCGGGGATACTCGCGATCAAACAAGCCCTTGCCGCCCATCCCCTTGCAGCCGGCCAGCAGCAGGCCGCAGAGCAGGACCGCGAAAACCGTCCACCCGCCCGACGAGGATTCCGCTTGCGGGGGTCTACAGCTCGGCATCGAGGATCTCTCCAAGCTGCTCGATGACCTGCTGCGTCTTGGCCTCGTCCATCTGCGGGTTGAGCATCTCCAGAGGTCCCTCGGGCAGCTCCTCCGCCGGCGTGTCCTGCCCGGATGCCTCGGCCGACTTCTGCCGCACGCTCAGCATCCACCACTCGCGCAGCTCACCGCCGGCGAGGTCGTTCTCCGCCCGCGTGCCCTCGTAGCGCAGCACCTTCTTACGCAGCAGGATCAGCCCAATGACGAACCTGAACGCCAATCGCTCGGGCCGCGGGTCGTCCGCCAGCCGGGCGAACAGCATCAGCAGCACGTGATCGTCGACGAAAATGCGCTTTTTCTGGTTCGGCTCCGGCACCCGCGTCCGCCAGTAGCTGAACAGCCGCGGGGGACGCTGCCCCGACTGCCAGGCGTCGATACTGACGTCCAGACGTCGCAGGCCCAGCGCTTCGGCGTTGGGGGCGTTCTTGCCCTGCTTGGGCGCGGCCTCGGACGCTTCGGCGGGATCGACCTCCACCAGCGTGGCCATGTAGGGCTGGCCGGGCTCGAGTGCGGCGCCGGTCAGGGCGCACTTGCCGGTGGACGAGCCGAGGTCGTAGGGCGTGGATTGAAACTGTGTCATGGGCGGTTCATGGGATCCATCGATCGGTGTGCATCAGGTGGTTTCGCGGCCGGCGTCGGACGATGCCAGGCCGAGTTGTCGCTCGGCGCCCAGCACGGTCTGCTCCATCAGGATCGCCAGCGTCATGGGCCCCACCCCGCCGGGCACGGGCGTGATCCACCCGGCCCGCTCGGCCGCGGCCTCGTAGTCCACGTCGCCGATACTGCCCTTGGGCCCGGGGTTGAAGCCGGCGTCGAGCACCGCGGCCCCGAGCTTGATCCAATCGCCCTGCACGAACTTCGGCCGCCCCACCGCGGCGACAACGATGTCCGCCTGACGGACAATCCCCGGAAGGTCCCGGGTCTTCGAGTGGCAGATGGTCACCGTGGCGTCCGCCGCCAACAAGAGGCCCGCCATGGGCTTGCCGAGGATGGCGCTGCGGCCGATGACCACCGCGTGGCTGCCGCGCACCGGGATCTGGTACGCCTCGAGCAGCCGCATCATCCCCGCGGGCGTGCAGGAGCCGAAGCCCGGCAGGCCGTAGAACATCCGGCCGAAGCTGTCGAACGTCACGCCGTCGACGTCCTTGGCCGGGTCGATGGCCTCAAACGCCGCTCGCTCGTCGATCTGTTTGGGCACCGGGTGCTGGAGCAGGATGCCGTGCACCTGCGAGTCGCGCGACAGCTCGGCGATCACATCCACCAATTCCTGCGTGGTGGTCGTGTCCGGACGGGTGATCTTCTTCGACGCCAGCCCCAGCTCCTCGCAGAGCTTGACCTTGCGCGAGACATATCGCTCGGAGGCTGGGTCATTGCCCACGAGCACGGCCGCGAGGCAGGGCCGCTGGCCCGTGCGATCAACCAGGAGCCGGACGCGGGCGGCCACGTCCTGCTGGATCTTGGCGGCCACGGCCTTGCCGTCGATGATCTTGGCGGTGGTCATGGAGAAGATTATACGGGGTAGCGTTGGCCTGTAGGGTGGCGGGTACAGGGTACGGGGTACAGGGTATTGGAATCCCCACCCCTGGACCCCGTGCCCTACTACAATCTCCCCCATGAAATCCGTGATCCTCTCGATCGGCGACGAACTGGTCCTCGGGCAATCCCTCGACACCAACAGCGCCTACCTCTCGGCCAAGCTGGTGGCCCTGGGCATCGGCGTGCTCTACCACCAGACCGTCGCCGACGACCAAGCCGCCATCGCCAAGGCCGTCGAGCTGGCGGCCGCGGCGGCGGATCTGATCCTGATCACCGGAGGCCTCGGGCCGACCGACGATGACCTGACACGCCAGGCCCTCGCCCAGGCCATGGGCGTGCCGCTGGCGCTCGACACGGCTAGCGTCAGCAAGATCGAGGCCTTCTTCCAGCGGCGCGGCCGCGTCATGCCCGAGAAAAACCGCGTCCAGGCCATGCACCCTGTGGGGTCGGAGATGCTCGAGAACCACGCCGGCACCGCCCCGGGCATCCGGGCCAGACTCGGCAGGGCCACCATTGTCGTGGTCCCGGGCGTGCCCAAGGAGATGATGGCCCTCTACGACCGTCACATCGCCCCCATGCTCGAGGGCTTCGGCCCGCAGCGAGGCGTGATCCTCACGACCAAGGTCAACACCTTCGGCCTCGGCGAGAGCGACGTGGCCGAGGGCTTGGGCGTGCTCATGGACCGCCGGCGCAACCCCCTGGTCGGGACCACCGTGTCCGGTGGCGTCGTGGCAGTGCGCGTGCGCAGCGAGTTCCCGACTCTCGATCAGGCCCAGCGAGAGATGGACGACACACTCGGGCAGGTCGAGAAGGCCCTGGGCGCATTCGTCTACGGCCGAGACGAAGCTTCACTTTCCCAAGCCCTCCTGGACCTCTGCAAGCAGCAGCGTCGCACCCTCACCACCGCCGAGAGCTGCACCGGCGGCC
>JADZET010000372.1 GCA_020850375.1 Phycisphaeraceae bacterium
GATGCGGTCGGGGTTCTCCAGGACGGCCTTGTGGCTGACGGCCGAGCCGATGGTGGTGACGATGCCCTCGCCGACGCGGGCGATGATGGTCTCCTCGGTGGCGCCGCCGATCAGGCGAGCGATGTTGGCGCGGACGGTGACGCGGGCCTTGGCCTTGAGCTGGATGCCGTCCTGGGCGACGGCGTCGATGGTCTGTCGTCCGCTGTTGGGCGCGGGGCAGTCGATGACCTTGGGGTTCACGGAGGTCTGGACGGCCTCGAAGATGTCACGGCCGGCGAGGTCGATGGCGCAGGCGGTGTCCCAGGGCAGGGCGATCTTGGCGCGGTGTGCGGCGATCATGGAGTTGACGACGTTGCGGACGTGTCCGCCGGCGAGGTAGTGGGTCTCGAGCTGGGCGGTGCTGACCTCGAGTCCGGCCTTGACGGACTGGATGCGGGCGAGGGTGATGGCGCGGGGGTCGACCCTGCGGAAGCGCATGCCGATCAGCTCGCCGATGCCGACGGGGGCGTCGCTGAGCCAGGCCTGGAACCAGAGCTGGAGGTAGTTGCCGATGAGCATGATCAGGAAGAGCAGGAAGACGGCGACGACGGCCAGGACGATCCAGAGGATGGTCTGGGCGGGGGTGGCGGCGAGCGAGGGGAGCAGGAGATTGGACACGGCGGGACCTCCGTGAGGGATGGGATGAGCCCCTATCATGACCGTTGGCGGGCGTGACCACAAGGCGGGGAGGGGAAAAAATCAGGGTGTTTCGAGCCGAGGGGGAGGCGGCGTGAGCGGGGGATTCCCGGCGGGATATAATCCCATTTTTGCCCTGCAAACCTCGGCGGGAACGCACCCATGCGAGTGATGGTCACCGGTCAGGTGGGGATGGAGAAGAAGGCGTTCCTGCGGGAGGTCGTCGAGATCGGCCGGGCGGCGGGGGATGAGATCGCTCTTTATAACGTCGGCGACCGGATGTACGAGGAGGCGCCGGACGTGGCCCCCGGGAGAATCCTGGACCTGCCGCTGAGCCGGCTGCACACGCTGAGGCGGTCGGCGTTCAAGGACATCATCAACCAGTCGCGGGATCAGCAGCACGTGCTGATCAACACGCACGCGACGTTCCGGTGGCGGCACGGGCTGTTCTCGGCGTTCGACTTCGATCAGACGCGGGAGATGGGGGTGCAGGCGTTGATCTGCCTGGTGGACAACATCGAGGTGGTGCACCGGCGATTGCTGGCTGAGCACCAGGTCGACGCGACGCTCAAGGACCTGATGGCGTGGCGCGAAGAGGAGATCATGGCCACGGAGCTGCTGGCCCAGGCGCTGGGGTGCCCCCGGAGGTTTTACGTCACGGCGCGGGGGCGGCTGCGGACGACGGCGGCGATGGTGCACCGGCTGGTGTGCCGGCCGGAGATGAGGAAGGTTTATCCGTCGTTCCCGATGACGCACGTGGCGCAGATGCCGGACGTGCTGGCGGAGATCGACGCGTTCCGGGATGAGCTGGCCAAGCACTTCATCACGTTCGACCCGGGGGACGTGGATGAGAAGCTGCTGCTCGAGGCGGCGTTGGAGGCGGCGCGGGAGGGCAAGGACTTCATCCCGGGGCGTGGGCTGACGGCGGACGGGCGGCAGGAGACGTTTAACGTGCCGGTGAAGCAGGTGCTGGACATCGCGGGGGACATCGACGGTCAGATCTACGCGCGGGATTTTAAGTTGGTGGATCAGTCGGACATGATCGTGAGCTTTATCCCGGAGCTGCCGGGGGGGCTGCCGGGGCTGTCGTCCGGGGTGGAGCGCGAGCTGCACCACGCGCACGAGCACGGCAAGGAGGTCTACGTGGTGTGGAAGGCGAAGCGGTCGCCGAGCCCGTTCGTGACCGAGACGGCGACGGGGGTGTTCGGGTCGGTGGCCGAGGCGATGGGGCAGTTCAGGAAGAAGGGGCTGATTGAGGCGTGAGGGGGGTGGCTCGCGGGGGGGGGACACGTATCTGGGTAGAGACACACAGCGCCCCGCGAGGGCGCGGGGACGCAGTGTGGCACCCGATCCGGCATGCGGGATGCGTGTCCTACGCGGTCACTTGCGGCGATTGGGGGATTTCGCGGGTTTCTTCGCGACTTTCTTGGTGCTCTTCTTGGCGGGCTTCTTCGTCGACTTTTTACTTCCGGGGGCGGGGGCGGCGGCGATCATGGGAAGCATGGCGGCCCAGGCCTGTTCGGAATAGAAGCGGTGCCCGCCGTCGCCGACGACGAGCTGGCATTGGTCGGCGGCGCCGGCGGCCTTGTAGATCTTCTTGAGCTGGGCGTAGGCCCGCAGGACGCCGGGCAGGGGGAAGATGTCGTCGTCCTTGCCGGCGACGATGACGACCGGGCGCGGGGCGAAGAGGCCCATGACGTCGGCCATCTCGGCCTGGGGGAGCAGGCCCGGGACGTAATTGTCGACGCAGTGCTCGATGGACATGATCGAGTCGGCGAAGGTACAGAAGTAGCAGGAGGGGATGGTGAAGCGGATGCGTGGCAGGAGGGCGGCGCTAAAGAGCGAGACGGTGCCGCCGCCGGAGTTGCCCATGACGCCGAGTTTGGCCAGGTCCATGTCCTTGCGGGCGGCGAGGTAGTCGATGGCGCGGTCGACGTCGAAGACGCGCTCGCCGATCATGGTTCGGCCGAGCATCAGGGCGTGCATGGTGCCTTGGCCGCACCAGGAGCGGTTCTCGGCCCCGGGCAGAAGTTTTTCCTGGCGTTGGCCGAAGCAACGCTGCTCCAGGCAGAGGGCGGCGTGGCCGTTCTTCATGACGTCCAGGGCGAAGTCGCGGTCGCCGGCGTCGATGGCCTCGTAGGGCATGCCCAGGACTTCGCGGTGGGGGTCGACGGAGAGGGAGAAGAAGAAGCCGGGGGCGTGGCCCTGGAGGCAGATCCAGGGGGTGTAGGGCGCGACGACGCCGCGCGGGAGGCAGAGGTAGGCGGGCATCTCGGCGCCGGGCTCGGTGGTGATCAGGAGCTTTTCGATGGCGCCCAGGGGGTGCTGGCGCTTCCAGATGGACTGGACCTTGGGGGGGGACTTGAGGGTGGGCATGACGTCGAGGCCGAGCTTCTGGCGGACGACGGGTCGGAGGCGATTCTGCCAGGCTTTGACCGAGCCGCCGGCGTAGGCGAGTTTGGGCTTGTTGGCCTTGACGAGTTTCTGGTGGACGAAGGAGGGCGAGCAGGCGGGGGTGGGCTTCCAGACGGCGGGGTCGATTTCCTTGAGGCCCTGGCCGATCCGGCCGGCGACGTCCTGGACGTTGTAGCGGTGGATGGCGGGGCTGATCCAGTTGAGCTTCTGGAGGGAGTTCATCCAGGCCAGGGCCTGGTCTGCGTCCATGACGTCGGGGATGAAGCCGAAGGTGAGGTAGAGGTGCAGGGCGGCGAGGCGGTGGGCGTGGGTCCAGAGGTAGCCCTTCTCGTGGCCGAGCTCGACGAGGCGCTGGCAGGAGGCGGCGAGGAGGGGCTTGGACAGGCCGCGGCCGTGGACGCTGGGGTGGATGGCGACCCAGTGGACGCGGCCGACGCGCTGGCCGTAGTAGTCGTCCTCGTACCAGGCGGTGCTGGTGCCGACGACCAGGCCGGCGGCGTCGAGGAGCATGCAGA
>JADZET010000373.1 GCA_020850375.1 Phycisphaeraceae bacterium
CCCTCATAGCGGGTGCGCAGGAGCTTGCGGCCCTGCTCGGACTTGCGGTAGTAGGGCAGGTATTCACTGAGGTGCCCGCTGCTCTCGGTGATGAAGGCGCCGAAGTGCAGGCACATGTCCTTGCGGATCAGGTCGGTCATCTTCCAGCCGCCCTTGCTCGGGTCGTGGGGGGTGTCGGTGGCGTCATGCCGCGCCAGGCCGGCCTCGGCCTCGCGGTAGCCCTCTTCGATCTCGCGGGCGAACTTCTCGTGGAGCTTGGGGTAGAGGTCCTGGCCCTTGTGGCGGAGCTTGGTGAACCACGCCAGGTGGTTGATGCCGGCGCAGTCCCAGTCCATCTCCTCGTAGGGCACCTCGGCGTAGCGGGCGAGCAGGTGGCTGGTGCCCTGGACGGAGTGGCATAGACCCACGATCGGGATCCAGCTCGTGCGCCCGCCGGCCAGGCACATGACGTTCATCGGGTTGGTGTAGTTGAGCATCAGGGCCTGCGGGCAGAGCTCCTGCATGTCCTGGAGCACCTGGATGAAGACCGGCACGGTGCGCAGGGCCTTGAACAGGCCGCCCGGGCCGATGGTGTCGCCGATGCACTGGTCGACGCCGTACTTGAGCGGGATGTCGTTCTCGAAGGCCACGCAGTGCGTGCCGGAGACCTCGATGCAGTTGGTCACGTAGTCCGAGCCCGGGAGCACCTGCCGGCGGTCGGTCGAGGCCGTGACGGTCCAGCCGTCGGCCTTGCCGACCTTGTCGATGAGCATCTGCACGATCTTGTGCATCGTCTGGAGGCGATTGGTGTCGACGTCCACCAGGGCGATCTGGCCGTGGTCGGCGGTGCTGATCTTGAGGATGTCCTTGGCCAGCTGGGGGGTGAAGCCGGAGCCGGCGCCGAGCATGGTGACCTTGATCGGCCGCAGCACCTTGCCGGGCAGGCCGAGCTGCTGATCGGAGGCTTGGGTGTGATCGGCATGCCCCTTGGAAATGGCGGCGACTCCGGACGCGGTGGTTGCCATGAATAACCTCTCTCGGGCTCTTAGGCCTTTCGGTTCGTGCGTGAAACGCGGGTTGTGGGGGGTGATATAAACAAAAAAGCCTCGACGGCTCGGGGGCACGTTACCGCCGGTGGGGGGGCTTGGCAAGCTGCTGGACGACCGGTTCGAAAATGGTCGGTTGAGAAAAACACCAACCCGGCGTAAATTCTGGCCCCCGATCCCCTAAGCGGTTCACCCCCCGTCCGGGCGGCCCGCATCGCCTTTTGGAGTTCACTATGAAAGTCAGCCGTCAGGGCTCCGCTCTCGTCCTCCAGGCCGACACCTACACCCTCCGGCACGCCCCGGATCGGCCGATGCACGTCGACCTGACGTTCAGCAACGGCGTCGGAGCCGAGTTGTTCGTCGCCTCGGGCTGCGATCGCGATGAGCTGATCGACCAACTCGTCAGCCTCGAGGGGCCGGCGGTCAAGGAGGCGGCCGATCAGGTCACGATCACGTTCACCGGCGTCACGACGCTCTGGAGCAGGGCGGTCTACACCTTCACCTGTCTGCCCGATCGCGTGATCTATGGCTACACCGTCGAGGGCAAGGGCGAGATCGACAACGCCCGCTTCTTCGAGGGCTTCCTCAGGGACAACCCCAAGCTCCAGGATCGCTACTACCCCTACTTCGCCGGCTGGGGTAGACACGTCGCCCATCACCGCCCGTGGAAGTGGTTCGCCGAGAGCTCGAGGCCGAAGTTCGACGTGGTGCACTGCTTCTCGATCAACAGCTCCGACACCCGGCAGGTGATGTACTACGAGAACATCGAGGTGCGCGTCTGCGGCAACCGCGTGAACCTCGGCGGGGACTGGCTCGTCACCCCGCCGCCGTTCCTCTACCAACTGGGCAAGAAGCCTGGGATCACGTCGGCGTGGCCCAAGGAGATCGAGGCGGCCCCCGGAAGTTGGGTGAACGTCGCACTGCTCAGCAAGGCGGGGACGAACGACTTCGAGCAGTTCGAGTACCTAGGCGGCGAGGGCGTGGGTTTCAATCTTACGCTCGACGGCTACACGCAGGTGGACGGCTCCTGGACCAGCCCCAAGATCATGCTCGGCCAGACCGACGGCGTGTACCAGGGGCTCAGCGAGTACTGCCAGTACCTGCGCGACCAGGGGCTGGTCAAAAAGAACGCCTATCGCAAGGATATTCCCCGCTGGTGGAAGGAGCCGATCTTCGGCGGCTGGGGCGAGCAGGTGTTCTTGAGCGACCACTGGGAGCATTACTTCACGGCCCGCAGCACCGGCTGGTCCGGCGGGTCGGACATGCAGTGCACCCGGCCGAAGTACGAGCGCATGCTCGCCACACTCGAGAGCAAGAAGATCCTGCCGACGATCCTGATCGTCGACAACCGCTGGTTCCGCGAGGGCAACCAGCTCGACGTGGATGACGACCTCTGGCCGAACATGAAGGAATTCATCGCGAATCAGCACAAGGCCGGGCGGAAGGTGATCCTCTGGGTGAGCCCCTGGGAATACTGCCGGGCGCGGCGGGGCGACGACGTCCGCTGGGAGGAGCACCTGTTCAGCCCGCGCGAGGGGCGCTACACGCTCGAGATCGACACGGACGTGTTCTATCCTTCCTGCAAACGCGATCCCCGGAAGGTGAGGAAGGAATACCCCTGGGGCAGCCGGGATTACTACTGGGACTGCTACCCCAATCCGTTCCACAAGGGTTATCAGAAGCGCGTGCGCGACAAGGTGCGGTACCTGCTCTCGCCCGACGGGCTCGACGCCGACGGGTTCGAGTTCGACTACACGCACTACTGGGGCGGCCATCGCGGTATCGTCGTGGGCGACCCGGCGGGCTGCGAGGACGGCGGCCGGCCGCACTGCGGCGTGGAGCTGCTGCACAAGCTGCTGGGGCTGTTCTACGACGCCGCCAAGGCCGCCAAGAAGGACGCCCTGGTCATCACCCACACCTTCAGCCCG
>JADZET010000374.1 GCA_020850375.1 Phycisphaeraceae bacterium
TGACGAGGTGGCGGACGCGATCGTCGGCCGCATCGAAGAACGCGGGGTTGATGCGGGCGAAGCCCTTCTCCCAGGCGAAGCCGCCGTCGCCCTCGCCGCGGGGGTCGAAGCCGTCCATGTCCGGGCACAGCCCGCCGCACATCTGGATGACCGTGAAGCCCTGCTCGCGGCGGTGCTGGGCGAACCACTGGAAGTCGTCCGGCCAAGCCAGGCGCTTGGTCGCGCCGAGCCACCACGTGTCGCCGAGCCAGAAGAAGGGCGTGCCGTCGTGGTGCTGGAGGTGTCGGCGGTTCTCGCTGACACGCAACGGGCCATGTCGGTAGAGCGGGTTGTCGCCCTCGTACGGCGTGACCTCGAACGCTCCTTCTTGATGATGCAATCCCGCGTCGGGCGCGCTCGCGAGGGTCAGGAAGCGATAGGCCCCCGGTTGGTGGCCGCTCAGTCGAAGTTTCCACGTCTGCCCGCCCGCCCAGAAGCCCGTCATGCGCCGCTGTTTGCCGTCAGGCTCGACGACCATGGCGCTTAAGTCGAGTTGGTTGAAGGGGTCGTCCCACGGCTTCTGCGCGGTGAACGTAAACTCGACGGTGTGGTTCTGGGGGACGCTGGGCATGAGGCAGGCGCCTATTTGGGGACGGAAGGTGAGGCTGGACTATGCTTTAGGTTGTGCCTTTGGTCAAGTGCCCCCGCTCGCGTTCACGCCCATCCGGGGGGCTTGAGCTGTTGCAATTCAACCGACACGGCGGTAATTTTTCGCCTCAACTGTCCTACCCCGCATCGCTCCCTTCCCAAGTTCCCACGATCAGGCCCGCAAGGGCTGGAGAGATCCACCGTGAGCGAATCATCCATGACCGACCGTCAGATGACGGTGACGCTCGGCCCGCTGTCCACTATTTCCGCTGGCAAGGGTAAGACTCAGCCCGTCGCGGCTGTCGCCAAGGATGGCAGCGCCGAGGCGAGCTTCCCCGGCAAGGCGGTCTTCACCACCCCCGTGGTCCTGCCCAAGAGCGGCCGGTTCAAGGCCTGCGAGCTGACGATCAAGGCCAGCGCCCCCGGAAGCCTCAAGATCGGCGGCAAGGCGGTCGGCAAATTCACCGGCGGTAAGGCCAAAAAGTTTGCCATCGACGCCAAGCCCTTCGAGAAGGGCAAGGACTTCATCATCGAGGAACTGGCCTTCGCGGACTTCAAGCAGGTCGACATCGTCGTCGAAGTGGCCGCGCCCAAGGCCAAGAACGCCAAGCTCGCCCTGACGGCGAAGATGGACTACCAGATCCCCGTCGAGAGCGCGGCCGACTACCTCAACTATGTGATGACGCAGGCGTGAGAGAACCGGGTACGGGGTACAGGGTACAGGGTAGGGGCTTAATGCCACGCCCGCCGCCCCTGAAAACCTCGCTGCCCGCGTGCCAGTCCCCATACCCCGTACCCTGGACCCCGTACCCCTCTCCAAAACGCCATGACCACCAAGAACGCCCCCTCAACGCTTTCCGCCTCGTCGAACAACGCCGCCCCCAAGGACTGGTCCCACTACGGCCACTTCGATGACGCTCGCAATGAGTTCGTCATCACCACGCCCGACACGCCGCTGCCGTGGGATAACTATCTCTTTAACGATCGGTACCTCAGCGTGAGCGACCACCTGGGGCGCGGCTGGTCCAAGCTGCACACGCGCGAGGGCTACGTGACGTTCCTCTGGAACCTCACGGCCATGTTCGAGCGCGATGACAACCGCTACGTCTACCTCCGCGACGACGAGAGCGGGGATTACTGGTCCGTCTCGACGTTCCCGCGCAAGGGGGCGACGGACTTCAAGTGCCGGGTCGGCCTGGGGTATTCCGAGATCTCCTCGATCAAGGACGGCATCCGGGGGTCGATCTACATCACCGTGCCGATGGGCTCGGATCCCGTCGAGCTCTGGCAGGTGACGGTCAAGAATGAATCCGATCGCCCCCGGAAGGTTAGCGCCTTCACCTATGGGCGCGTGTCGCTGCGTGGGGCGGCCACCCACGGCTACATCCATTTTTGCCAAGCCACCTTCCGGCAGGACATCAACGGGCTCTTTTTCCAGAACAATGCCCCCGCCCTGCCGCACCCGCGGTACAAGGCGTTCCAGTCGGCAGACTTCACGCCCGACTCCTGGTCGGCGTCGAAGAACGGCTTCATGGGCCAGTACAGCAACCTCGAGCGCCCCGTGGCTGTGCAGGAGGGCCAGTGCCCCAACGCCCAGGCGTCACGCGAGGCCATGGCCTCCTGCTTCCACAAGCGCATCACCCTGGCGCCCGGCGAGTCCAAGACGCTCAGCTTCCTGGCGGGCATTGTGGCCAATCCCGACGAGGCGGCGGGGTACATCGAGAAGTATTTGAATGGCGATGGCCCCCGAAAGGTGATCGAGGGCGTCGCGGCCGACGCGGCGATTCGCCTTTCCTCGCCGCGCATCGAGACGCCCAGCCAGAACATCAATCGGCTGATCAACGTCTGGACCAAGCAGCAGGTCGCCCTGGGCGCCGGCTGGGGACGGTGGGGCTGGCGCGGCTACCGCGACATCATCCAGCAGACCCACGGGGCGAACTACTGGGACCACGCCCGCGTCAAGAGCAATCTCTCCGAGGCCATGACCTGGCAGATGCGCGACGGCTTCTGCGTCCGCGGCTGGGCGCCATTCAGCCCCAAGCGGTATGCCGATAGCGCGCTGTGGCTCTGCTACACGGCCAACGATTACGTCAAGGAGACCGGCGACAAGGACTACGTCCTTCGCCAGCTTCCCTACCGCGACGGCGGCGTCGGCCCGGTGTGGGAGCACCTCTTAAAGGGTTGCGAGAAGGCCTTCACCGACGTCGGCCCGCATGGCATTCCCAAGATCCACCAGGGCGACTGGAACGACTCGCTCTCGATGGTCGGCGAGAAGGGCATCGGCGAGAGCGTGTGGATCGGCCAGGCGCTCTGCTGGGCGCTGTTGGAGCTGATCGACCTCTTCGAAGGCACCGGCTTGCAGGCCCAGGCCAAGACCGCGCGGAAGTGGCACACCGAGATGGCCAAGCGGATCAACAAGGTGGCCTGGGACGGCGACTGGTACGTCCGCTGCTTCAAGGACGACAAATCCCCGCTGGGCACGCACACCGCCAAGGAAGGCCGCTGCTTCATCAACAGCCAGAGCTGGGCGCTGATTGGCGAAGTGGCCACCCCGGAAAGGGCCCCCAAGGTGCGCCAGGCCCTAGAGAACGAGCTGCGCGTCAAGTATGGCTACCTCACCCTCGCCCCCGCTTACACCACCTGGGACCCGAGCATCGGCCGGCTCACCGGCATGCCCCCCGGCACGGGCGAGAACGCGGCCGTCTACGTCCACGCCAACGCCTTCGTCTACGCCGCGATGCTCAAGATCAAGGCCGCCGACCAGGCCCTCGAACTCATTGAGACGATCCATCCCTGCAACAAGGTCAACCCCACGAGCGTCTCGGGCGCCACGCCCTACGTCCTGCCCAACAGCTACTACGGCCCGGGCTACATCAAGCCCGGCCGGATCGAGGGCCAGTGGGTCACGGGGTCGGCTGGGTGGTTCCTGCATCAGACCGTGGAGAACCTCTGCGGCGTCCACCGCACGCACCAGGGCCTGCGCATCGACCCCTGCCTGCCGACGACGTGGAATGGCGTGAAGGTCACGCGCAACTTCCGGGGGAGCTGGTACGACGTGGACATCAAACGCGACAAGTCCGTCAAGGGCGTGGTGGTCAAGCTCGACGGCAAGCAGATTGACGGCAACCTGCTGCCGATTGATACGAGCGGGGCGAAGCACAAGGTTGAGGTGAAGGTGGGGGGATGAGGCCCTTTCACCACCTAAGAATATTGTGGTCACACTCAAGCCCCGTACTCGCGGGGCTTTTGTTTTAACAGCTATGGTAGTAGGATAAGATGCACGCGTTGGGTCTACGTGTATTCTGACGAGACAAATCCGAGGTAATTCAGAATGAATTCAAAGAGGAAGTGTACTATCGTAGTCGGGAACGGCTTTTCTCAGAGTTTTATTAATCATTGTCGCCTTGATAAGAAAATTATTACGCAACCAATGATACCTCCACCTGATCATGTATTATATACATCATATGATGATTGTGATACAATATCAAATCAACCACTATGGTCACAATATATGTTTCCTGAGCTTTGGGATGCATGGACGGAAGTCTGGGATGAGTGTAAGGACGACACTAAATGCTTTTGGTATCTCTGTCAGGTTCTGGCAGATGCAGAAAAAGAATCGGGCTTGCTTCCAAGCAAAGAGGGCACTGTGAATATTTGGACCAAGTTTCCTTCTTATCAACTCCGCGCCTATCTATTTGAGTTATTTCGGGCCTATGATTCATACTTACGGGGTTCGATGACAATTAGTGATATCACAAGTTGGCTATGGTTTCTGGAGATAGGAAGGTTAATACGTTTTTTTGATACGACATTAGTATCATTTAACTACGATTGTATTGCAGAGCATGTATTTGAAACTGCTGGTGCGAGTGTTATATCGCACGTTAAAGATTTTCTGGCGTTGTCGAAGACAAAGGGGCAGTTTGATGTTAGACTATACAAACCTCATGGGTCAATTAGCCAGAGATGTTTTTCTGATTTTGGCCTAGGTCCGAGTAAGTGGCGTTCAGATGTAGTGTTTGATAGCTGTGCGCCGGGAACATATGCATATATTGAATACCCACCTATTCATTTCCCAACGGCTCCGGACCTCATACCTCCGGGGTTTGCTGGGAAACACACGTTGTATTCGAGCGGCGCGCTCGAGAAAGCTGTTTGCCGCGCATTCAATAGCGCCGATATTATTGTATGGTGCGGATTGTCGGCTCGATTTCCCGACACAGAGGAAGTAGACAAGTACTTGTCGTGTATCCCTAAACGAGCTCATGCCATCCATGTCGGGTTAGACCGAGATCGTAACTGCGAGGCGAGTCAGTTGATGAAAAAATATTGTGCGTCGTATCAGTTTTATAGAGGAGATGGGGATGCAGAGGTGCCCTTTGTTTCTCCGTATGCATCTTCTCTGAAATAGTGACTAATCTGCTTGGGTTGTGCCGCGTTAGTCGTTGGATAGTGAAGTCTAGTTGTACTTGAACTGTGAGGCTACATCCACCGCATCGCCACGCAGGCCAGGCGGTCGCCGCCGGTGGTGAAGTCGTTTTCGAGCGTCAGGCAGACCTCGCCGCCGCAGAAGCAGCCGAAGAGCCCCATGGCCGGGCTCTGGCAATGGCGGCGCATCATCTCGGTCAGGATGGCGGGTGACGTCGCGCGCGTGGCGGTTGGGCAGAGCGCGCTGGGGCGGACCCTCCGATCGATTCCTAAGGTCATCTCCTTATCCCCAGAAAGCAACTTCAGGATTGTTAGCCAGTAAGTCCATTTTCTGCAACGCCTTGTCGCCGGCCAGCCGGAGCCGTCCGGGCGACGGATGAAAAAACCGCAACAAACCTCTTGACGCACGATGGCGTGCGCGTAATCTAAAGACTGTTTTGACGTGTCATCTCGCCCTGGGAGGGGAGAGGGACACCCCAAAACGAAGTGACCCCCGTCAGCGCCCATCGTCTGTGGCTGCTGACCGTGCATGCGGGCGTCGCGGACGCCTTGTGCCACCCATCATGGGCCCGTGCCCATCTTCCGCGGTCGTCGGATTTCCAAGGAGGCAGAGAGATGTCAGGCAGAACACTTCGTGCGTCGGTCCTTGCGCTGCTGAGCGTGCTGGTGGTTGCCGGGGTCGCCCAGGCAGCGGTGATCAGCTACAGCGACACCATCGCCCTGCAGCGGACGAACTTCAACGAGAACCTGTCGGTCAGCCAGTTCGATC
Organism: Phycisphaeraceae bacterium; assembly: GCA_020850375.1. The sequence continues at coordinate 5,831 of JADZET010000374.1, forward strand.
CCTCGCTCGGGGTGCTCACGCAGGTGAAGCTGACCTTCACGGGCGATCTGCTGGCCCAGGCGGGGTATGAGTACATCGACGTCGGGCCGTCGTATGTCGGCATCATCGATTACAGCATCACGCAAGACCTGGAGATCACCCAGGGAGCCGAGACGTACCTGACGCTGTCCAACAACGTCGTCGACGCGCTTGACGTGCCGGCCTTGCTGTCGTTCGACGGGGTGCTCGACTTCGCGGGCGCCTCGGGCTACACCGATCCTGGCGTGGCGCAGGGCGACATACAGGTCTACGTCCTGACCAACCCGGGCGATCTGGCGCCCTTCATCGGGCTGGGCACGACGGACTACTACGTGGCGGCGGCGCTGGCGAGCTCGTCGATCTCGGGCCCCAACGGGCTGGTGGCGATGACGTCGTCCTACGCCGGGGCGTCGCTGACGGTGGAATACACCTACATTCCCGAGCCGGCCACGCTTGGCCTGCTGGCCCTGGGCGGGCTGGCGCTGATCCGTCGGCGGTAAGCCGGTCGGCCTGACACCGAATGACCGCATGTCTCCGCAGCCCGGCCGGACGGTCGGGTTGTTTTGTTTCTTTTACAGAAGGGTGTCACGGGCGGGGTCGGCTACTTCCCGCGCATTGCCACGCAGGCCAAACGGTCGCCGCCGGTGGTGAAGTCGTTTTCGATCGTCAGGCAGACCTCGCCGCCGCAGAAGCAGCCGAAGAGTTCCATGGCGGGGCTCTGGAAGTGGCGGTGCATCATCTCGGTCAGGACGGCGGGGTGCATGATCTTCGGGTCGCGCAGGCGCGTGACGCAGCTGAAGGCGATCATGGCGTCGATGGGCCCGGAATCTCCAGAAGACGTACCCCCCGGCGAAGCCAGGGGCTGAAGCGCGGGGGGCATGTGGGAGAGTAATCGGCGGGCGACGTCGTAGGTGTGGCGGTCGATGGCCTCGACGTCGAATTTGTTGACGCTCTCGCCGCCCATGGCGTAGAAGTCGAAGTCCGTGCCCTGGAGGGTCACGGCGAGTCGGCCGTTGACGGTCTCGGCGGCGGCGATGGAACGGTCGTGGAACTTGCGGCCGTCGCAGTAGACGTAGTCCTCCCACAGGCCCACCCCGCCGATGAGCTGGGTGCGGGGGGGCAGGGCTTCGCGGAGGCCCTCGAAGTAGGTGGTGTGCCAGTTGTTGTGCAGGCCGCCGACGACGAAGACAAAGCCGGGCTTGCGGAGCAGGGGGATCTGCTGGCCGAGCTGGTAGCCGCTGGCCCGGCAGGCGGTCCGCTGGACGCGCATCCGCTGGATGGTCTCGATGCCCTCGTGCTCGCCGGCGTGCAGCTTAGCCACGGTGTTCACGCCGGGGTAGCAGAACTGGAGGACGCCGCCGTCGACGTAGCCGTGGACTTCGAGGTCAGCGCCGGTCAGGCCCATGACCATGAAGGTTGAGTCGTTGTCCTGGACGTTCTTGCCCCAGGTGATGCCGTAGGGGCCGGCCCCGCCGGTGCCGAAGACGCGGACGGGCTCGTCGCCGGCGCGTCGGTGGGGGGCGCAGAGGCGCTTGATGGTGTCGCCGATGTCGTGGGGGATCTGGAACTTGTCCTTGTCGCCGGCGTAGATCTTGATGCCCTCGATGCGTTCGATGAACAGCACGGCCTTGGGCGTTTTGCCGGCCGCGTCGAACTTGGCGAGCA
>JADZET010000375.1 GCA_020850375.1 Phycisphaeraceae bacterium
CCCAAAATCCGCTCTCCCCTCTCACGGAGCAACCTCATGTCCACCGGCCTGCGCAGCGTCGTCGACTCCGGCACCAAGCTCTGGCTCGACTCGATCGACCCCGACCTGGTCCAGACGAATCTCGCCCTCGGCGCCACCGGCGCGACCTCCAACCCCATCATCATCTCGGACCTGATCAAGACCGGCCGATTCGACGACCTGATCGCCAAGTTCGCCGACGAGGACCCCGAAGACGCCGTCATCGCCTGGGCCCTGACCGACCACCTCGTCCAGCAGGCCCAGCAAGCCTTCGACCCCGCCTGGCAACGTTCCGCGGGCGATGACGGCTACGTCAGCTTCGAGCTCGACCCCCTCCTCGAAGACCCCCAAGCCAACCTCCCCCTCGACCAGCGCGTCGCCGCCTACGTCGAGCTCGGCAAACGCTGGGCCCAGGGCCATCACAACCGCATGATCAAGGTCCCCGCCACCGACGCCGGCATCGCCGCCCTCGAGCCCCTCGCCGCCGCCGGCGTCACCCTCAACGTCACCCTCGTCTTCACCCCCCCGCAGTACCGCCAGGCCCGCGACGCCGTCTGGCGCGGCGCCCAGAAGCTCAAGGACCGCTCCAAGTTCAAGAGCGTCTACAGCATCTTCGTCTCGCGCGTCGACGTCTACACCACCAAGCACGCGCCCAAACTCTCCCCCGCCGCCCAGGGCCAGGTCGGCATCGTCAACGCCAAGCGGATCTGGCGGGAGAACCGCGACTTCTGGGCCGACAAACACCTCCCGCTCCACCAGGAGATGATCTTCGCCAGCACCGGAGCCAAGCTCAAAGGCGACGCCCCCGACAAGTACGTCGCCGCCCTGGCCGGCAGCGACATCATGACCAACCCCCCCGACACCAACGAGCAGATCCAGAAGCTCGCCCGCACCTACCCCAGCCGCGTCGCCGAACTTCCGAGGGCCGAGGTCCTCGCCGAGATTGACCGACTCGTCGACATGGACCACCTCCACAACACCCTCATGGCCGAGGGCATCGCCAAGTTCGCCGACCCCCAGAAGGCCCTGCTCGCCCTGATCGCCCAGAAGCGCCAAGCCCTGGCCACCCGCCGCTGAAGCGTCGAAGGCCCAACCCCTTTCCCCCTTCCTCCAAGCCGGGGCGCAAGCCCCGGGTTTCCTGGCAGGCAAACCCTTTCCCGCCCCCGCTTGCCGTCCGACCTTTCCTGCCGCATAATGAGTGGCTTAGCTTCATCCCAGCCCAACCAGCAAACCGAGCCTGCCACGGAGCTTGCAGAAACATGCCTCAGGCCAACACCCTCGATTCCGTCGAAGTCCGCGACAGCCAGATGGCCCAGTCGTATCTCACCAACGGCCGCAACGCCGAGATCGCCGGCGACCGCGCCAAGGCCATCGCCGCCTATGAGGCCGCCTTCACCGCCGACCCCGACGATCCCGACGTCTGCTTCCGACTCGCCTACAACCTCGACCTCGTCGGCGAAGAAGACGAAGCCCTGCACCTCTACGAGCAGTGCGTCCAGCAACCTCAGCCCCCGCTCAATGCCCTGCTGAACCTCGCCGTCCTGTATGAGGATCGCGGCATGTTCGCCCAGGCCGAGCGCTGCATCCGTCAGGTCCTCGGCACCGACCCCAATCACGCCCGCGCCCGCCTCTACATCAAGGACATCATGGCCAGCCGCGGCATGGTCATCGACGACGACGACGACACCCCCGCCGACAAACAGAAGGCCATCCTCGACACCCCCGTCACCGACTTCGACCTGACCGTCCGCACCCGCAACGCCCTGCGCAAGATGAACGTCCGCACCCTCGGCGACCTGCTCCGCATCAGCGAGGCCGAGCTCTGCAGCTACCGCAACTTCGGCGACTCGAGCCTCCAGGAGATCAAGTCCATGCTCGCCCAGCGGGGCCTGAAGCTCGGCCAGGCCGCCTCCGAGCAGCAGACCGCCGCCAAGCAGGCCGTCTACGACCAGCTCAAGACCTCCACCGGCTCCTCCGACGAGATGCTCGAACGCTCCGTCTCCGAACTCGCCCTGTCCGTCCGCGCCCGCAAGGCCCTGGCCCTCCTGGGCGTCCAGACCATCGGCGACCTCTGCCTCAAGACCGAGGCCGAGCTCATGGGCGTCAAGAACTTCGGCACCACCAGCCTCCTCGAGATCAAGAACAAGCTCTCGGACATGGGCCTGAGCCTCCGCAAGATCGAAGGCTAACCCCCCCCCCGGAACCTCGGAAGTGGACTCCGGTTGTCTTCCAAGCCGGAGCGCAAGCCCCGGGTCCTCCTCGACATTCCCTCGTGATCCGCCCCCCGCCCCGGAGCCTCCCCGCCCGATGTCACGACGTGTGCTGATCACAGGCCTGGGCGCCCTGACGGGCCTGGGACGTTGCATCGAGGACCACTGGCAGGCCCTGCTCCAGGGACGCTCCGCCATCGCCCCCATCGCCGGCTTCGACGCCGCCGGCCTGCCCTGCCGCATCGCCGCCGAGGTCCGCGACTTCGCCGTCCGCGACTTCGTCCCCAAGAGCTACCGCAAGGCCACCAAGGTCATGGCCCGCGACATCGAGCTCGCCGTCGCCGCCGCCGACCTCGCCGCCCGTGACGCCGGATTGGCCACCCCCGGAAACGCCGACAACGGCCAGCCCCGCTCCTACCCCGGACCGCGCATGGCCGTCCATGTCGGCGCCGGACTCATGGCCGCCGAGATCAACGAGCTGACCGAGGCCCTGGCCGTCGCCACCGCCGACGGTGACCCCACCCGCTTCGACTTCCACAAGTGGGGCGCCCAGGGCATGACCCAGCTCACCCCCCTCTGGATGCTCAAGTACCTCCCGAACATGCTCGCCTGCCACGTCTCGATCATCCACGACGCCCAGGGACCGTCCAACACCATCACCTGCGGCGAGTCCTCCGGCGCCCTGTCCATCGGCGAATCCCTCCGCGTCATCCAGCGCGGATGGGCCGACATGAGCTTCGCCGGCGCCGCCGAGAGCCGCCTCAACCCCATGGCCCTGCTCCGACAGGTCCTCGCCGGCGCCGTCAATCAGCACGACAACGACCGCCCCGCCGCCGCCCTGCGTCCCTTCTGCCTGACCGCCGCCGGCACCGTCTTCGGCGAGGGCGGCGCCGTGCTCACCCTCGAAACCCTCGACACCTTCAAGGCCCGTTCAACTTCCGGGGACGCTTCCGGGGGAGCGTACGCCGAGGTCATCGGCTTCGGCGCTTCGCAGACCATCCACCCCGAGTCCCGCAACGCCCTGCCCGACCCTGAGGGGCGCGGCCTCGCCGCCGCCATGCGCAGCGCCCTGCGTGAGGCCGCCCTCACCCCCGCCGACGTTGACGTGATCTTCCCCTACGCCTCAGCCATCTCTGGCTTCGACCAGGCCGAGGCCGCCGCTCTCCGCCACGTCTTCGGCCCCGAGCTGGGCCGCATCAAGTTCGTCGCGCCCAAGTCCCTCGCCGGCAACTGCGGCGTCGCCTCGGGCGTCCTCGACGCCGCCCTCGCCGCCAAGGCTCTGCACGAGCAAACGCTTCCGGGCGTCATCAACTGCAACCAGCCACTGCCCGGCCTCGAAACCGCCGCGGCCAATCGTCCCACCGCCCCGGCCAACCTCCGCCACGCCCTGTGCCTGAGCACCGGCATGGGTGGCCAGAACGCCGCACTCGTCCTGCGTCGCTACGAACCCTAACCCCACCGACACCACGCTCCCATGCCCCATCGCGTCGTCATCACCGGAATCGGCTGGGTCACCCCCCTCGGGCAGGACATCGCCACCGCCTGGTCCGCCATGCTCCAGGGCCGCTCCGGCATCGGCCCCATCCGCCGTTTCGACGCCTCGACCTTCCCCACCCAGTTCGCCGCCCAGGTCCTCGACTACGACCCCACCCCCCTGCTCCGCCGCCCCGAGTACCACCAGAACATCGGCCTGAACACCCGCTTCGCCCTCGGCGCCGCCGCCCAGGCCTGGCTCGACGCCGGCCTCGACGCCTGCCACGACCTCGACCACGACCGCCTGGGCCTCTACCTCGGCTCCGGCGAGGGCTCGATGGACTTCGACAACTACGTCGCGGCCAGCCTCGCCGCCTGGAAGGCCGACGCCAAGCAGGTCGACACCGCCGCCTGGGCCAAGCTCGCACTCGAACGCCTCAACCCCCTGCGCGAGTACGAGCAGGAACCCAATCTCCCCCTGGCCCACCTGGCCATCGAGTTCGAGGCCCGCGGCCCAGCCTACAACTGCCTGACCGCCTGCGCCGCCTCCACCCAGGCCATGGGCGAGGCCACCCAGATGCTCCGCCGCGGCGACGTCGATGTCATGATCACCGGCGGCTCCCACTCCATGATCCACCCCTTCGGCGTCACCGGCTTCA
>JADZET010000376.1 GCA_020850375.1 Phycisphaeraceae bacterium
CGCCGAGCTGACGGGCGATCTGCTCGGCGCTGAGGTTCTGGTCCGCCAGCTGGTAGACCGAGCGTGAGAGGGAGGGCTTGTCCGAGCCGGCCGTCGCGGCGGCCATGGCCGGGGCGGGTGTCCGGGCTGGGGCGGCCGGCGGCGGGGTGGGCTGCGACGTGAACTGCTCGACAATTTTCTGGGCCTGAGTGGACGTCGGGGTCGGTGTTACCGTCGTGGTGGGTCGGGTCTTGACGCGGATCGGGCCGACCGGGGCGTTGGGACGCTGGATCCCGCCCGGTGCGGCAACAGGCTCGGGTTCTGGCGTCGCCCCCGGGGCGGATGTTTGGGCCGGCCCGTCGGTGGCCGGCGGGGCAGCAGCCTGCGTCATGGGAGCCGACGACGGTTCGGGCGCGGCAGCGCGCGGTGTCGGCGGGTTGCCGGCGGCGCTCTCCAGAGCGGCGACCTTCTGGTCGGCCTCCTCAAGCAATTGCTCGATCCGCACAGCCTTGGCGTCGAGCTGAGCGGCCATCCGCTTGGCCAACTGCTCGATCTCGACCATCAGCTCCTCGAGGTCGCCGCGCAAGCCCTTTTCTTGCCGCCAACGCTCGACCTGCTCCTGCGGCGTGATCCGCGGCGCCATCGATCGCTGGCGTCGCGAGCGATACATCATCACCAGCCCGGCCACCAGCAGCACAATCCCCAGCAGCGGGATCAGCTCCATCAGCCACGATCCGCTGGCGGCCAGGCAGAGTTGTATGGCGGCAAAGTGCATGCGCAGTCCAAGACCTCGACCCCGGCCCCAAGTGTATCTAAGAGTCGGCAAGATCGACGGTTGGAGGTGAATTCTTTCACCCGCCCACCTTCGCCCCCGCACCCCGTCGGGCCCCGCGGCGACGCGGTGCGGTATGTTGACGGGCACATGGGCCGGACACGTCACAAGATCGACGCCGATCTGGGGAGTTTTCACCCGCTGGTGCGCGCGGCAGCCGGGGCGCTGCGCCGGCACGTACAGCTCGACCGCGAGAGCGGATCGTGGGGCCGATTGCTCGTGGCCGTCAGCGGCGGAGCTGACTCGGTGGCCCTGCTGCGTGCGCTGCTCAGCCTGGCCGGCCGGCGTGGCTGGGAGATGGATCTGGCCGTGGGCCACGTCCAGCACCACCTCCGCCACCAGGCCGAGGACGACGCCCGCTTCGTCGCCGAGTTGGCGGACAAGCATGGCCTGGCCTACCTGCGGGCCGACCTGGACATGACCGACGCCGGCGGCGCGAACCTCGAGGCCGTCGGCCGGCACAAACGCTATGAGGCCCTGGGTGTCATGGCCCAGAGTCTCGGCGCGACCCACGTCCTGACCGCCCATCAGGCTGACGACCAGCTCGAGACGCTCTTGATGCGGCTTCTCAGGGGCGCGTCGGCCAGAGGCTGGTCGGGCATGGCCTGGCGGCGGCGATTGTCCCCCGGATCGGATGTGGCGCTCGTCCGCCCGATGCTCGCCGTCGGCCGCGACGACGTGCTCGATTACCTCCGCGCGATCCAACAGCCCTGGCGCGAGGACCACACCAACGCTGACGTCACCCGTTGGCGGGCCCGCCTGCGGCGCGACGTCCTGCCCGTCCTGCGCGATCTCCGCCCCGACGCGGCCACGCGGGCCGTGGCCGCGGCCGAGCATTTTCGAGAGCTCTCCAAACTCCTCGACGAGCAGATCGCCCGCGCGGCCGATCACGTCCTGCGCGAGGGCGACGTCCGATCCCTCGACCGCATGACCGCCCGCCTTCTTCCAGGGGTCGTGCTGACCGGATTGGTCCGGCGGGTGCTGCTTGAGGTGGCGAAGAACTCGGACAAACTCACCCGCCAGGCGATCGCGCCGGTTGTCCGGGCCATCCGCGACGGGCAGGGGGGCCAGCGACGCTTCGAGGTCGGCGGCGCGGCCGTGGTGGTGACGCGCGAGCTCGTCAGTTTTGCGCGGGCGTCGTCGAAGGGATCGTGACCGGCTCGGCGACCATCGCCCCCGTCGGCCGACGACGCGTGGCGATCCACTGGCTGATCTGATCCCGCGTCGCGGCCCAGCGGTTCGAGACACGCAGTTTCACGAACGCCGCCATCACGCTGTCGAGCAGCACCGTTAACTGCCGTGTCATGTCTAATCGCTGCTCGATGAACTGGCGGGCGGTCTCGCTCTCCTCAATCTCCGGCAACATGCACGCCGACACGACCCCCTGATCCGCCTGGAGCGTGAATTCCCACTGGTGCTGCCCGTCGGAGAGGATCACCCCCGCCCGTCGCGGCCACTTGCCCTGCCGCAGCGCCTCACCCGCCTCGGGCAGGCGCGTCACGCCCACCCCACGCTCGCCGCGCAGCGTCTGCTTGCCCGTCGCCGCCCAGGCGCAGTCCATGTCCAACGCCTTGTCCAGCACGATCGCCAGCTCCGCCTTGCCCGCGGGCGTCTCGAGCTTGAGCAGTCCCTCGGCCGACTCGGTGATCCACCACAGCCACAGCAGCATCTCGTTGCCCAGGAAATCCTTGGCGTCCGTGCTCTGCCGAAATGCCCAGGGCACGAAGGGGATCGACAGGTCATGCCTGCGTGGGGCATCGTCATCGAGATCATCCGCGTCACGCCGCGCCGCCGCGGGAGGTTTCGTGAACGGCGTCGGCAGCAGGTCCTCGTAGTCCCTTGTCTTGCCCATCCCTCGCAGCAGCTCCCCGGCCGCGTTTCCGGGGGTCAGCGGTTCGACCTCGAGCTTGAGGGCCTCACGGAAGTGATTGGCCACCTCCTCCAGCACCGCCCCCCCGGAAGCCCCCACCAGCAGTTGCCGATTGCGCAGGTCCCACAGCAGCGGGATGAGCTTCGAACGCCGATGCCGGCCCTGGGCGATCTCGTCGTGGAGCTGCCGATCGGCCAACTCGGTCGCCTCACGCTTCTGCGCTCGCGAGATGAAGCCCGACGGGTTCGTCGCCGCCAGCGCCTGCTCCTGCACCAGCCGATACGCCCGGCGGACGTCGGCCGGCGGCTTGTTGGTGTCGATCCGCAGCGCCAGCAGCACCTGATCGCCGAACGCGTTCTTCTCGTAGGTGAAGCTCACGTCAAAGAGGTGCGCCCCGGCGCAGAATCCGCGCGTGACCTCCTCGGGCGCCCCGAGGTCCGAGTCGACAAACGCCCCCTCGCTCAACCGCTCGAGCAATGACTCGTCCACCGCCAGCGGCGCGTCGCCCACCACCCGACACCGGCTGAAACTCACCCGTCCGCCGTCGAAGGCCATGCGTCACTCCAGGAAAAGGCATTTGACCACACAGATCACGGGGGGCACGGAGAAGACACGGAGAAGAAGGGAAAACAGCTCATGGCCGAGCATCAGCACGGCATCGAACTCAATCCTGATGGGATTGACTCTGCCTTCCCCTCCGCGTCCTTCGTGCCCTCCGTGGCGAATTCCTATTGCAGATTCACCGGCATGATGACATAGAGGAAGTTAGGCCCCGTCCGCAGCACGCCCGGCTTGTTTGCCGCCCGCAGGTCAAGCTGGACCTGCTCGGCCTTGACGACCTTGAGCGCGTCGAGGATGTACTGCGGGTTGAAGCCAATCTCAATCGCCTCGCCCTCGTAGCGGGGCAGGTCGACCTTGATCTCCGCCTCGCCCATCTCCGGCGCCCGGCTCGAGAGCACCAGGCCGTCCGGGCCGAACGCGAGCTTGACGCCCTTGGATTCTTCATTGGTCAGCAGGGCCGCCCGGCGAAGGCCCGAGGCCAGGCCGTCGGCCGCGATCGTCGCCTTCTTGTCCCCGTCGCGCGGGATGACGTCCTTGTAGGGCGGGAAGTTGCCCTCGACCAGGTTCGACGAGAGCACCGCCGAGTCGATGGCGAAGAGCACCTGGTTGTCCGCCACCTTCACGCGGACGGTCTGCTCCGGGTCGTCCATCAGCCGCAGCAGCAGGTTGAGCGCCTTGGTCGGCACGATGGCGGTGCGGCTGTCCTTCTGCCGGGCCGAGCAGTCTCCCTTGGCCAGGGCCAGACGGTGGCCGTCGGTGGCCACCACCGAGAGCTTGTTGCCCTCGCGCTCGACCAGCACGCCGTTGATCGCGTACCGGCTGTTCTCGCGGGCCGTGGCGTAGATCGTCTGCTGAACCAGCGTGCCCAGCTCGGCCGCGGAGATCTGGAAGTCCTCCTCGCCCGGGAACTCGGGCACGGGGGGGAATTCCTCCGCCGGGTAACCGAACACCTTGAAGTGCGAGTCCTGCCCGCGCACGTGCAGGGCGGAGCCCTCGAGCTCGAGCGTCAGCGTCGGGTCCAGCGACTCGCGGACGATCTGTCCGAGCTTGTCCGCCGGGACCACCGCCGTGCCGGCCGACTGCACCTCGACCTTCGTCGTCGAGAGGTGCACCGCCACCTCCATGTCCGTGGCCGAGAGCGTCAGCGAGCCGTTCGCGTCGGCCTCGAGCTTGACGCAGGCCAGCACGGGCTTGGGCGTGCGAGAGACGATCACGCCGCTGACCTGGCCCAGGGCGTCGACGAGGCTGCCGCGATCGCAGATGAGCTTCATGGGGGGTTCCTTCCCGGGGTCCTACCCAGTCAAGAGGCGCTGACAGGCCGGCGGCGAATGGTGCAAAAGCAACGGCCGGCTCGTCAACCGGCAGAAGGTACCCCCAGCCAGGCTACCCGGCAAGGGCGAAGCCTCTATATGTGGTAGATCGGTGGATGCCCGGGCAGGGGCGACCACCCTGCCGGGGGTTTGACGAAACGGCTCCCCTAAGGCACAATAGTCGATCTTTCATCGCTTTAGACACCCTGCGCCCCCCCGGAAGAGGTGACGGCGCACCAGGCAACCAGGTGCTTCCATGGCCGAGACGAAGAACATCGCTCTGGGATCGAAAATCAAGCTCACCGTCGTCAAGACCCCGACCAACGCGGCCGCGGCCAAGACGATCGTCCGGCTGCTGTGGAAGGACCCCGTGGCCAAGGAGCACGACCGGCGTCTGACCAAGTTGCGCGAGCGGGACTACAACCCCGACCGTCGCGGCGGCCGGCTCTACGGCGGACGCGTCGTCAAGCAGCACCCGGTCAAGGCTGTCCCCGGCTCGACCGGCACCATCACCGCCACGGCCGACGTGCTCGCGGCCCTGCCGAAGCTTGCTCGCTTCATCGAAGTGGCCAAGGCCTGATCGACGGCCGCACCGTCCAATCAACGCACACCATCAGCCCCGCGCGACGGGGCTGTTTCTTTTCCTCATGATGCTGGTCCGCTCTCTTACGTCCACCCCAGCCGGTAGAACGCCGTGGTGAACAGCAGGTCCGTGATGATCGTCGCCACGATCGAGTAGACGACGGTGTTGGTTGTCGCCTTGCCCACGCCCGCCGCCCCGCCGGTGACCTTCAGGCCGTTGTGGCACGCCACCAGACCGATGAGCATCCCGAAGATGCCCGCCTTGAAGAGGCCGGTGAAGAAGTCGGCCAGGTCCAGGGCGTCGAGCGTGTTATGGATGTAGATCTTCGACGGGATGTCCAGGATCGTCACGCCCACCGCCCAGCCGGTGAAAACCGCGACGAGCTCGCCGAGCACGCACAGCACCAGCATGCACAGGATCGTTGCCAGCACGCGGGGCATGACCAGGAACCGCACCGGGTTGAGCGCGTGAGCCTCCAGAGCCTCGACTTCCTCGCCCACAACCATCGTGCCGATCTCCGCCGCGATCGACGCCCCCGCGAAGCCCGTCAGGACGATGGCGCTGATCAGCGGCCCCATCTCGCGGAACACGGCGATCCCGATGATCACCGGCACCTGCTGCACCTGCCCGAACGGCTCGAGCGGCGGCGCCATCTGCAATGCCAGGATAAAGCCAATGCACGCGCACACCAGGCTCACCACGCCGATCGACTGCACCCCGATGCGGACGATCTGGGCGTAGAAGCCCGCCCGCCCGAACCGGACCTGTCGGAGAAAGAGCGATCGCCAGACCCACCGCGACGCCTGGACCAGCAGGTCGCTGGCCCCGCCGACGTAGATCAGCCCGTCGTTGACCTTGCCGCCGACGGATTCAACGCCCTGGCGCAAGCGTTCCGCCACCGGGCTGGCCGGCGGGGTCGACGCGGTTTCGCTGCTGTTCGCTTTGAGGGTGTCCATGGCCTGCTTCCCTGCGGGACCGAGAGGACGATTGAATGATGCCCCAGGCTTCTTCCTAACGCCTGATCATGGGCGATGCGTCACACCGTCTTGGCCCTCTCCACGTCGTCGGCCAGCGTGAAGATCGCGTCGAGCCGGGCGATCTCAAAGATCCCCCGTACCTTGGGATTGAGTCGGCAGAGCACCATCTTCTGCTCGCGCTTGCGCTGGATCTGCAGAGCCTCGACGAGCGTGGCCAGGCCGGACGAGTCCATGTAGCCGACATCGACCAGGTCGACCACCAAGCGAGCACGCGGTGTCTGGAGGATCTCGATCAGCTCCGCCCGGAGCTCCGGGGCCCTGCTGAAATCAATGTCGCCGGCGAGCTTGACCAGCAGGCCATCGGGCAGGTCTTCCCGCTGACGGATCAGACTCTCGGACATGGCGGCCTCTCGCTGGGCGTTCGTGAACGTCGTC